>VFZK01000558.1 GCA_016871215.1 Acidimicrobiia bacterium
GGCGCGCAGTGGCTCTGAAAATTAGCTGTAGCGGTGGTCTGCGATCGCCGATCTCGTTTCCCTTCAACAGCAGGGTCGGGGCTCATCGAGCGCCGCTACAAATTTTAACACCTTCGCGGCGGCTAGCGCTCATTTCTGAACCAACTGCTCTTCCCGCAGCATGACTCTCAAGTGCCCCTGAAATCGGGTGGTAATCCAGAGCTCACCTTTTCTGCGCTCGAAGATCGTCGGATAGGAGAGTCCGTCCATCCGCATTTTTCGTCCTTCGCCGAGCTGCAGGGGTTCGCCTCCTGCAAGTCGGACAAAGACAATGGGTTCGTTCCAGCTTTTTCCATCGTTTTCCGAGAAGGCGATGGAAAGCTCCTCACGCTGCCAGCTGGCCGCTGCTTCGGAAAGACCATTGTCATTTCTGCGAGCGACAGCTTTTGTTCCGGAAGGATACAACCGGTTCCAGACGAGGACTAACCTCCCACTGGCCAGCCGGGTCAAGAAGCCGGGCGAGCTGCTGGCGTCGATGGTGGTGGGCTGCAAGATCCTCCAGGAAGAACCATGATCCAGGGAGTACGCTTCCCAGAAGCGGTCCCAGTTTGTGCGGATCAGCATCCAGAGCCGTCCGTCGTTGAGCTCAACCAAAGTCGGTTCCATCGCTCCATCGTGGTGTCCATGACCGCCGAGGTCAATAATGTTGCTTTGCTTCCAGCTTTTTCCGGCATCTGTGGATACAAAGGTAGAGAGGGCGTGTCGTGCCGGCTTGCGCAAGAGCAGCTGAACCGGCACCACGATGTGCCCGGTCTTGGTTTCAATGATGTCGATCAAAGCCCCGCAGTAGCCTTCCAGAATCCGTTGGCGATCGACCAAGTCTTTCCACCATCGAGGCTCCGAATCGACCAAACATCCAAGCGGGCGTTTTCGACCGCTTCTCCTGCCTCCTTGTTCCACCCCCACTGGAGGGTGCTGATGTCCATGTAAACCAGAACAATCGCGTTATCTCGCGTTCGCAGGAGGACACCAGAGTCATCGGGGATACCGGGTTTGGGCCCTGTATAGATGGCGTGCGGTTCCGACTAAGTCTTGCCATCGTCCCGGCTTACGCGTGTTGCGTTCCCTTTGACGACCAGGAGGCTGCCGTCGCTGAGTTCCACAAACGGCCCAACCATTCCAACGGGTAGTTCGAGTGGTTTGCAGCGCGCATCGATCCACGTTTTCTCGCCGGTCACCGCTAGGCCAGCCGTGGTAACGAGACTCAAAATCAGCGCGAGAAGTCGAGCGCTCTTCATGGAGTTCACTCCTTTGCGTGGGATTGGCTTTCGAGGCCCATAACCCACAATCCTGCTGAATCCGTTCCGTTGGGTATGAGTCCGATACGAACGTAGCCAATGCCGCGGGCGGGCTCCATACCCATCAGGGTCGATCCGTAGACTCCCTCAATCGCCAGCTTGGCCAGATTCGTTTCGCAATCCCATTTAATGGCCAGTTCTTGAGCTTTTCCTGCTTCCAAAGTGGTTCGGATCTTCCCGATGTCGGAAGTTTCCTCAGCATAAGGATCACGGGTCGTCCTGGAAATACTTCCAGAGTGCCCTCCACGTTTCATTTTGATTTTCAGGTCAGCATCGATCATCCAGCGGAATGTCCCTCCCTGCTGGTCGGACGGCTGTAGAAAGTATTCCGAAAGGTCGAAGTACGCGCCTTTGAAGCCCGCTTCGACTCGAAACTTGATCTTCAGCTTGCCACTCTTCCCTAAAGGAAAATTCCAAGTCACTCCACTAGGCCCGTCTGCAACCTTCTGAAGCCGCAGTGCCGGCGCGTTGTTCGAGTCGCGCAAGACCTGAACGCCTCGCGTTGCCTGCGCTTGCAGATGTTGCAGACCTTGCGAGAAATCTTCGGCTGCCTTGGCCTCGAGCAGCCAAGCCGGATCCACACGGAAAAGCCGGGTATTGCCATTCCAGTAGGTCGTGCATTCGGCGAAATGCCTTTGTTTTCGGCCAACCCGCCCGCGCTCGCCGTAGCCGGCCAGGATATGCCGATCCGATCGCTCCGCGACAAATGGATAACGGGCACCGACGTTCTGATCCTCGGGAGCAAAAGGTGGACTGATTTCCCGATAGCCCTTCCATTCGCCTCGCTCCTGGATCGCCATGACCAGAGAGCTGCGAGAATGCAACTCGTTATTCCATACCAGCACCAGCCTCCCATCACGAAGCCGCAAGACTGCGGCAGGTGCACTGGAAGAGCGGAAGTGAGTCCGTTTTGGAGGGCTCCAGGTTTCTCCGTCATTGCTGGAATAGGACTCGAACAGGTAGCCAGACTGCGCTCGGATCACCATCCAGACGCGGCCATCAGCCAGCTGGACCACGACGGGTTCAATCGCTCCTGAATGCGAGCCTTTTCCGCCACTGTCGACCACCAGGTCGTTTTTGGAAGCTTGCCATGTCGCGCCATCGTCATCCGAGTACACGGCATGCGAGACAAAAAGGCCCGTATCCCGCTTTTCATCCATGTACGAGAAGGCTGCCAACAGGCGGCCTGAAGCCAGCTCGATAAACGAGTTCAAAGCTCCGGTGTATCGATGTCCCCAATTGACCTTGCGTGGCGTTTCCCAGTTCGTACCAGGGCCCCGTCAAAGTCTCGTAAGTCCTTGAGTCGAGGTCGAGCCCTTGCTAACGCGCGGGCTACTGATTTGGCCCACGCGGTTGTTTAGTAGCCTGACCGTAAGGGACGGCTCACGACTTTGACGGGACCCTGCTGCGTCGGCATTTCCGCCT
>VFZK01000559.1 GCA_016871215.1 Acidimicrobiia bacterium
GAGAGAAGCTGGGGACCTGGGGAAGCTGGAAGCAACTCCCGACGGAGAAGGGGCAAGCTGTCCATGAAAGATTCCTTGGCCAGCCGCCGAGGTTGAAGTTTGTTCTTGACATGCCCTTTCATAGAACTTGGCGTTGTCCCGGATGCATCACGCCAGCCGCAAGAGTTTCTGAAGCACTGTCAAGTGTGCCGGTGACGACAGGAATCGCTGGCGGCAGGTTTAGGGTCTCGGCTGTTTCTGCGCGCAGCCGTCCAGCCAGTTCGGCTGGTTCGATGATCTCTGGCAGCTCCTTCGGCTCAATCCCCAACAAACCGCACAGCTTCTCACTCCATCGTTCCTCAACCACATCGTACAGCTGGGCAGAAACGGCAGTGGCCGGATCGGTCGCGAAGCGTCCGGATAGCCAGTGCAGCAGAAAATCCTTGGATAGAACGACACGAGTTCTCTTCTTCCACGCCTCGGGTTCGTTGCGCCGCAGCCAGATGAGGCAGCGTCCATGTCGTCGAAACTTTCTGGTAAGTGCGGTCGAGAATCTCCGGGCCGCACAAGTCTTCCAAGAATTGGACCTCTGCGGTTGTCCGTTGATCGCTCCACAAGATTGCCCGCCTCAACGGCCGATTGTTCCCATCCAGAAGCACGCCGATGTGGGCCGCGCTCGAGAGCGCCAAGCCTGCGATCTCGGGTTCGTGACCGGTCAAGCGAATCTGGGATAGCAATCGGCGCGTGGCATCCGTCACCGCCAGCAGCCAGTCTCGCGGGTCCTGTTCGGCCCACGCGGGTTGCGGGCAGAACGTGGGGTAGGAGGCCGAAGCGGAGTGCAGAAACTCACCGTCGACGCGCACCGCTGTGACCTTGCAACCGCTGGTGCCGAGGTCGATGCCCAGGACCGCCTTCGTGTGTTTGCTGGTAGACAGGTTCATTCCACTGCGCCTCCGGCCTCGCGTCTGTAGCTGTCGGCCTTAGAGGGTGTTTAAAAATCCGATGATAGATCGGAAACCGCTGAACAAGTGAGATTCGATGCATTAAAAGAACATGGGAACCCAGACCAACAGCGAGGTCTCCCATGTCGACTCCGATTGAAACGCAGCGCAAGAGCTACCCCAGTGACCTCCAGGACCCCGTCAAAGTCTCGTAAGTCCTTGAGTCGAGGTCGAGCCCTTGCTAACGCGCGGGCTACTGATTTGGTCCACGCGGCTATTCAGTAGCCCGACCGTAAGGGGGGGCTCACGACGTTGACGGGACCCTGATCAGTCGTTCAACTCCTTGGTATCGCTGCTGACTGCCGGCGGCCTCGCCATCCAGGTCAACTCTGCCAGAAAAGAGATGCGCGGGGTGCACGGTAACGCACCGCTAGGTGCGTCGTCTCGAGACGCTTGCCACCCTCGGCCAGCGATTTCATTCCTGCAGCGCTCAGGCCGGAGGTGAGCAGCGTTCGCTCCACAGCGTAGGGTGCCTGGCCCGTTGCAAACATCTCTTCAGCTTTCGACATCAACGCGGCCGAATATACAACGTTGGGCAACGGAGGCAGGTAGAACAGCGTCGACAGCGGCTGGGCGCGTCCCTTGAGCCGCAGCGCAACGCTAAAGTCGTCCACGAGGCCGTTCATCAGCAACATGGTTGCTTTCAGCCCGTCCGCGTACTCGAAACGGTAGGCGACGGCCTCTTTGGTCCACTCGCGCATCTGGCGCCCGGTCGGGTAACGGTGGTTGTATGTTGGAGCCTGTGCCAGTGTCTGGCTCCGGCAAAGGCAAGCCTTAAACAGTCGCGCGTCCCAGCCACCGGCTTGCCAGGATCCGCTGTCCATCGCCTTCCAGAGCGATTCGCCCTGGTATGCCTGCAGCGCCGCGACCCCAGTTTCGCCGCCGCGCCGCCGCTCGACCAGGCACTGAAGAGCTTCGAGTGCATGGAAAGCATAGCTGTCTGGCCCTCCGATGCCCACGCACAACACTTCCTCCACCTCGGCTCCATAGGGCAGGTCAACGGCTGGCATGCGCCACGTCACCGGGAGAGAAGAACCAGCCAAAAAGGGAAAACCCAGCTGGCGCGAGAGTTCGACCATTTCTTTGGCCCATTCCCATTTCCAGGACAAATGTTTGTCGTTGAACACGGGCACGGAGCGGCCATCTGTCTGAAAGACTTCCACAATCTGCTTGAAGAACTCGTAACGCGGATACATCGTCTGTCCCAGCTCGTTCTTCGGATATTTCCCGTGCTCCCCGATTAGGAGCACGCCGTCGACCCCAAGCCGGTCGCCTCCGTTCTTTAGCGCTTCCGCGATTGTGGGATAGATCGTGAAGCCAAACTCTTTGGCTCGAGGGCGGCTCAGATCCTTCTCGGCCAGCTGATCGATGTAGGCCGAGACGAGTTCGAATGGCGGCTGATGCCAGTCTCCGTTAAGGGGATAACCGACAATGAAACGTTCCGCCATGTGCCAGGCGTGGCAGGGATAGCGCCACTCGGTGGTGACGAGAGCGATTTTCTTGCGACTCTTGCGGTCCAACTGGACCGGTTTTACTGCTGCGGCACTGGCCAAACCGGCGCCGACGGCCCCCAAAAAAGTTCTACGAGTGAGCATCGGTCCTCCTTGAAGGCTGGATATTCTGGCGGTCGTATGATCGTTGAGTCTCCGATTGCCGTCAAGCGGAGGGGGGCAGGGCTCCGTCAAAGTCTCCCAAGTGTAAGAAATAAGGGGGCAGTAAATCGCCACTGGCTTTTTGCGCGCCGATTTGCTAGGCTGCCGGCATGAGCGATGAGCCAG
>VFZK01000560.1 GCA_016871215.1 Acidimicrobiia bacterium
CCGCGCTGCCCAACACCTCTTGCACCATCTCATCGTCCCGCACGTATCTCACATGGTGCATTCGCGCAAAACCTAAGTAAAACATCAACACGGTCCCCATCACGAATTGGGCATTACTCAGACTCGCCGGCTGCCGCTTGACCGTTAGCTTCTCGTACAGCAGCTGCACAAACTCCAGCTTCTCCAACAACGCCGCCAGCGGTAACAGGCCGCCGTACGGGGTCAGCACCCCGCCTCCAAAGTCGTACCGGGTGGCCGCCCCGATTTTATTGGCTTTCCCCCGCGTTCTTTCTTTTCCGCTCGCAACGGCCTTTTCAGACCTCGGCGCTTTTGCTATCTTCTCCATTCGGGAGTGCTCCTTTCCTTGATCGCTCTATCAAGTCTGGATAGGTCGTCTTTGCAAACCGCCTATCCTAGGGCACTCCCGCTTTCCTTTCAATCCCTCCGTTCCGGTTCAGTCGCTATAAGCCCGCTCGGCGCATAATCTGGGTACAAGGAACTGCACGCACTCACCCTGCAAGGGCTGAAAAAAGGCCGCTTCGATCAAGTACCGCAGCTGGAAGGACGTACGAGGCGCTTCGATTCGCCGTTTCTTTCGCGCATCTCTGCTGAAGCGGTGCCGCTGCGAACGCTGGCGGCAGGCACAGGAACGCCGTAGGACTTTTCTGAGACGGGCCCGGTAACCAGCCCCCGGGGGTCCTTCCCGGCGGAAGGATCCCCGTCCTCAAAAGCCCAGAACCACCTCAAAGTTGGAGTCTCTTGGCGGTCGTGCCGCTAATGAGCTCGGTTGACGCCAACTCACCAGCCCGTACGTCAGCTTGGCTCCACCAGCCAGCGCGTCATGTGACCTTGACGGAATCCTGCCTGCAGTCTACGCTTCGGGCTTGAGTCGATGCAACGGAGCAGAGCGCCTGCGGACGCAAAGCCATGGCAGAACGTGGGGCTGCATGCGGGCGGCGGGTGCGTGGGAGTGCTGCTCAGCCCGCAAGGCAAGGCCCTGCGCGGGCCGGCAGCAAGTCGCAGGGGCGCCTCCCTGAAGCTGCTCTCGACACGAGCGCGACAAAGTGCAACGATCTCTCCGTCATGGTGCAAGCTCAACTTGTTCTCGATGTGCTGTACCGCCACGCCGTAACGGACGTGGTGAGCTTGCCAGATAATGCGTCGGCCGGCCTGGTGACGCTGATCCGAGAGGCTGACGACATGCGACTGCTTTCGGTGACGCGTGAAGGCGAGGCCTTTGCGCTCGCCGCGGGGCTCTGGATTGGCGGCCGCAATCCCGTGGTGCTGATTCAGAATACCGGATTACTGGAAAGTGGAGACAGCTTGCGCGGCACGCTGATGCGCATGCGCATTCCAGTCGTCTGTCTGGTGACTTACCGGGGCTACGCCAAGCTGGCGCGCTGGAATGGCGCCGCACTAGAGCCCTCGCCTGAAGTTTTGAGCCGTCCCGACATGGACTCAGTAGCAGTCGTGACCGAGCCTACGCTACGGGCCTGGGGGCTCTGGTTCGATTTTCTGCGAACCGACGACGTGGTGAAGATCTCGACAGCCTTCGCTCAGGCCAAACAGCTCTCTGCCCCCGTGGTTCTGCTGGTGACTCAAGACATGACCTGACAGCCATTCTTCCAGTTGCATTGACACCTACGGAAGGAAGCCGTCGAATCCACTTCTTTGAGTAGCCAGCGAGGTTCTGTGCCGGTGCAAGCCAGCGGGGAGTTGCCGAAGCCCAGGCACTAGCTATTACGGATCCGGGCCGCGGGTTTCGTTTCCGGCCTAGCGAGGCCATCAGTAGAGGGAGAGGTCACAGCGATGCTGACTAAGGAACAGGTGCTGGCTCCACTGCCGGGGCTCCGCGGCGACGCTGTTGTGGTTACGACGATGGGGATGGTCCGCCCTTGGGGGCGTTACTCCGATAGCGGCCTCGACTTTGCTTCGGCGGATAGCGCGATGGGCCACGCCGCCGATCTGGCTCTGGGAATTGCGTTGGCTCAGCCTCATCGCAAAGTGATTTGCCTTAACGGCGATGGTTCCATGCTGATGACGTTGGGCACGCTGGTTACGGCAGCCCAGTCCGCTGCGGCGAATTTCATTCTGTTCGTTGTCGAGAACAGCACCTACGAAATCACAGGCAACCAGCCTGTGCCGGGCGCTGGATTCGTGAACTATGAAGTGATGGCTCGAGCGGCCGGGTTCCCGCACGCCTTCTCATTCAGCGACGCCGAGGACTACGAGACTCGCCTTCCTGCAGCGCTACAAAGCGTTGGGCCGGTCTTGATTTCGGTCCGGGTTGAGCCGGGTCTCGAGGGGCCGCTGAGCCGCACGCAGCAGGAACAGGCTCGTTACCTTCAACCCTCTCTCGCGGAATCGGCTCACCAGCTCCGCGAGTCGTTGGCTGCTGCCGGCTGAGCTCGGCGCAAGCGTTGCACTTCGGTCACGCACTGTCAAGGATCTGGCGCTTCCGGCGATGGTGGCTCTGGCTGGCGCTCGGCCCCTGGCGGTTGCCGACGCCACCGACTGGCGACTCGCAAGAGGCGAGCGTGCCGTACGTTCCCAACTCATCGTGTCCAACTAGCTAGTTTCTGTCGCGAAACTCGGAAGCCCTTGCTGGGACGGGTTCTTAGAGTTTTCTTGGCCTCTGAAATCAACGCCTTCTAACCGCGCTTTGCGAGGCGTTGGCCGCGGGGCGGTTTCCGGAAAACCACACCCAGTCGGGCTGATGGCAGTTTCAGGCGCGACAGTTCCATCCCCAACGTGATC
>VFZK01000561.1 GCA_016871215.1 Acidimicrobiia bacterium
GCGCCCAGGATCGTTCCCATCGCGCCCGAGCCTCGACACAATCAACTCTGCCACAATGCCCGCCGCCATCATCTGCGCTCCCAGCAAGAGCGAAGCTGTCGAGTAGATCAACACCGGACGTGTACCAATCGGACGGTGCCCCGTCACCCAGAGCCACGCGAGATAAGCCAAGCCTAGAAGGCCTGCGCCGGAAGCGATGAGGCCCGCCGTGCCCAGAAAATGGAGCGGGCGCTCGCCAAACAAGGTCAAGACACGCACGGTGATCAGATCGAGCAAGCCCTTAACAAAACGCTCCACGCCATAGTTGGATCTACCGTGTAATCGAGGACGGTGCGCAACCTCCATTTCAGTCACGCGGAAGCCCCTGGCATGAGCGAGCAGGGTTATGAATCGGTGCAGTTCCCCGTAGATGCGTACTTCGCGCACCACCTGGACCCGATAAGCTTTGAGGCCGCAATTGTGGTCGTGAAGCCTCAGACCGCTGGACAGGCGGATCATCCAGTTGAAAACTCGGCTGGGAATAATCTTATGCCAGGGATCGGCGCGGCGCCGTTTCCAGCCGTTGACGAGATCGAAGCCAGCTTCAAGTTGGTCAAGCAGCCGGGGTATTTCAACCGGGCTGTCCTGCAAGTCGGCATCGAGCGTGACGACGTACTCACCACGCACGCAAGCAAATCCTGCGCTAAGGGCCGCAGCCTTGCCGAAATTTCGGCAAAACCGGATTCCATGCACCCGCGGGTCTCGCTGGGCCAGCTGTTTGATCTCGTTCCAACTCCCGTCTGTCGAGCCGTCGTCGACAATAATGATTTCAGCTTGAAGGCCAGCACGGCTCAGCACCTCGTCGATTTCCCGATACAGCGGCGAGAGACTCCTCTCCTCGTTCAGCACAGGGACGACAATGCTAATGGTTTTCATTGATCCGATTTCGAAACAGGTAAAGACAACTAGCCACAAGCAGTTCTACGGAAACATGCGTGATTCGGGTCAAAATGGCCACAAGCACGGCGTTTCCAGTCCCAACGTCCGGGCCCAATGTTCGCATCAACACCCACTCTCGAACGCCGAGGCCAGCCGGAACAATCAACACGGCGAATCCACCCACGATGGCCAGTGCCATGCTGCCACAGGCCAGCAGGAACTGGCGAAAGCCGAAGGCAAAGACACCTAGGCTGCCAGCCACTGACAGCAAGCTTATCCCGGCCGCTGCCCAGCCGGGAACAAGGTATCGCAACCCTCGAAGCCAAGTCCGGCAGGTAACAGGTGTGACGGGAGTAGCGCCGGCCTTTCGAAACGAGCGCGCCGCCCAATGCGCCAGGCGCCAAAACAAAGGGGGCCACACCGCGCAAACAAGGCCGACAGCCAGACCCCCCGACAGTAGAAGCATCGCTGGCGTGGCGCTGCCGACCGACAACAGCACGGCAAACGCTAGCGATGCTCCTGCCGCCATCATAGCCAGGGTTTCGTAAAAAGTCGAAGCGACGATCACAGACACCGGTGTCTTCCGACCATCGATGAGCGCGCAGCGGATGAAAAATACCCAAGCCTTGCCCGGAATATACTTCCCAAGCTGGCTCGCGAAATACGCGCCCTGGGTCTCTAGCAAGCCAGGACTCCCGCCCATGCTGCGCGCAACCTGGCACCAATACGCCGCGAAGTAGGCCATGGCCACCGCATACCAGGCGGCTCCCGCGAAAAGCAGCGGCAGATGGAGTCTGAATTCCTGGCCAGGAAGCTTCTTCACTTCCGCGACGATCTGGCTGCCCGCGCCATAGAGCAGCAGACCTGCGCAAGCCACGCGCGCCAAAGTGATGAAGGCTTTCCTCAGTCCTGGGCGCAGTGGCATCGTTGGCTCTGGCGAGTTGCGTGATTCAAGCGGCGATGTTCAGGCTGAGAAGGGCAAGGCCTGAAGCGAGAGAAGAACAACGCTTCGACTGGGAAGAAACTCGGCCCGGACGGGCGCACTCGAACCAAAGAATGCAAGAGGGGTTGCTAGACGCCTGGTCCGCCCTCCGAGCCAGGAGATAACTCGTCCCCGCGCCACCGCTCGGACGAACGACGGCGGCGCGGGCCACAGCCTTGGCTAAAGACGCGCGGCGAAAAGGGCTATTTCTTTTTGTTGACGGCGTTCTTAAGGTCAGCACCTGCAGAAAACTTCGCCACTTTCTTGGCAGCAATCTTGATGGGTTGCCCGCTCTGGGGGTTGCGCCCGGTGCGGGCTTTCCGGCTGGAGACGGAGAAGGTTCCGAAACCGACGAGGGTTACTCGCCCCCCCTTCTTCAGGTCACCTTCAATGCCTGAAATCAGCGCATTGATGGCTGCTTCAGCTTGCGATTTGTTGATGCCAGCATCACTGGCGACTCGGTCGATCAGGTCCGCTTTGTTCATGCCTCTCTCCTCGGTGAATTGAATTTCTTGGCAATGGCGCTATTTGAGGTGGAGGGGTTATACAATGGCGCACCGGGGCTGTCAAGGCCTTTCCGGCACGGCCCCAGGGTCCCGTCAAAGTCGTGAGCCCTCCCTTACGGTCGGGCTACTGAATAGCCGCGTGGACCAAATCAGTAGCCCGCGCGTTAGCAAGGGCTTGACCTCGACTCAAGGACTTACGAGACTCTGACGGGGCCCTGGGCACGGCCCCGTCAAAGTCGGAGGCCGATGAGGCGCAAGACTTGGGGACCGAGGCGGGCGCAATGGCGGAGCGCAGGGGCGATGTAGCGGGCACCGGCCATACGGAGCAGCGAGATGGCCAAGTT
>VFZK01000562.1 GCA_016871215.1 Acidimicrobiia bacterium
GGTCCTTTCGGCCCCTTCAGGATGAGGCGTCAACCTGGGGCTCTTCTTGACGCTCTTCTTCGCAGCCATTGCAACCTCCCAATCCAAAGGTGTGTGTCATCGCTGCCGCTGTTCTGGTACCTGAAACTTCGTCGCTGCTTCGGTTCGCTTGGCTAGCTGACTGGGTGGCAGTTTGCCAACCAGGGTTCTATTGGTCGCTCATGGCCTACAGCTATCTCCGGTCATGCGAGGGGGCATGCCTCGTTCAGCATCTGAGAATTGGCAACTACCTTGATCGCAACTCGGCGTTGTAGGGTCTCATGCAGGCCGAGGTACACTCGGCCCATCGCCCCGCGGCCAAGCTCCTTCACAATTGCGTATCTGCCCATTTTCTCCAAGTCCATTGCTCCAAGACTTCCTGTATTTCGCTGCCTGACTGAAATCTACTGGAAGGCGGGATCTCGAAGAGAGTTTAGCTCTCTGGGTCATTTCATCTCCACTCCCCTCTTTGAACGTCGGAGCACCGGTGGATGAACTATTCGAAGGAACCAGTTCTAACGGATTTGGAGCGTTCAGACGGCCAGTGGATACAGCCGCTGAGCGATTCAAACACCCCTACCCCCTGTGGTTTGTGTGATTTGTAGAGACCGGCAGTTCGAGCCAATCAGCAGGCCCCATGCTCTCAATTGCAGAAAATCGTCCTCCCACTGTGACTTTTCGCTATTTCCCGATACATCTTATCTAGGGAAAGCCGAGATTTCGGTAGGATCTGTGGATTCCTGAGTGCACCGTCTGATTTTGAGCGCCTTTTGACCTTCTGGAATTTGCAGATCTTCTTGAAGACGCGTGCGTTACGGAAAGGATCGAGGAGTCTTATGATCGATTCCACCCTCAATCGAATTCGGATACTGACTTTCGCTTTCCTCTTGCTGATTGCGTGGAGATTGACTGCCTCGGCACAAACAAACACAGCGGAACTGCATGGTGTGCTGACTGATCCGTCAGGGAATCGGGTCCCTGGGGCTACCGTCAGCGTGCAGACGCTGGACACTGGACTCGCCCGGACTTTCACAACAGGTGATGACGGGTCCTACGCATTCCTCGGCTTGAGGCCCGGGCAGTATTCCGTCCGAATTAGCGCTGCCGGGTTTCGGCCAGTCGTTGCGAAAGGTATTACACTCACCGTAGGCCAAAAGGCAGAACTGTCTTCCAAACTCGCAATCAGCCCGGTGATGGAAGCGGTTGAGGTCTTGTCGAACACGCAGCTTTTGGAGGCAAGGAGAACGTCTGTCTCCACAACTATCTTGGAGCGGCTGATCAAGAGCCTCCCGAGCGAGGGCCGCAACGCGCTTCAATTCGGTCTTCTGGATTCAGCCGTCACACGCCAAAACCAGTCGAGTTTGCCACCGATACCGGCAACAGGGCTAAACGTTGACGGGCAACAAATGCGCGCCAACATGGTGACCATCGACGGCGTGGACGCGATCGATAATACGATTAACGGGGTTCGAGTCACCATTCCCCAAGACGCAGTACAAGAGTTCATCCTTCTCAAAAGTGGTTACGGAGCCGAATTCGGCAGGTCCTCGGGAGCTGCCATCAACGTCGTTTCAAAAGCCGGCGGCAGCCAATTTCAAGGGGACGTTTTTGGTCTTCTTCGCACTCGCCATCTCTCTGCTACCAATGCCTTCGCCGGAGAGCCCGACCCAGGGGACACGAACACCCAAGCGGGCTTCACTCTTGGCGGGCCATTGAAGAGAGGAAACACCTTCTTCTTCACTGCCTTTGAAACCACCCAAAACAACTCCATGGGGATCTCAACCATTGGCCGGGATAACTATGGTATCCAAGAAACTGTCAGCCCCCTGAGTACGGGGTCATTACTGGTAACGCCAGAGCAAGCGGCATTCATTCGCTCCGCACCGGCAGTGCTGGCAGTTCCCTACGCGACAATAGCCAACCAAGCTTCAAGGGCCGCTCTCTATGGCAACACGGCCGGAGGCCCGACGGCCTTCGCTTTAACTGCGAACCCTCTGCCAGCGTCCTTCAAAGGCCTCACATCCGAAGCTGGCAATTACCGGAAGGCGGAGGACTCCTATCTTCATTCCACCCGAATCGATCGGCGACTCTCCGATGCTCACACGCTCTTTGCGCGCGTAGGGATCAGTTCATCAGACGTCCGTGGCAGACCGAGCAACAGCCAGACCCAAATCGATGTCCAGAACGCCCTTTCACGAACCAGCAATCTCTCCGTTCGGGACTTGTCGATCAGTTCTCAAATGACCAGCACTCTGGGTCCTACGTGGCTGAATGAATTGCGATTCCAGTTTGCGCGCCGGGGCCTGGGCCTCACGAATGGATCTGCAGTCGCCGTGGAAATTCCCGGCGTGGCTTCCATCGGAGCAGAACCGTTCGCGCCAGCAGATCGAGTCGAGAAGCGCTGGCAGCTCAGCGACAACGTTTCACATGTTCGGGCTTCGCATTCCTTCAAAGCTGGCCTTGACCTGAACCACATTCCTGCCGTGGCCTCATTTCCGCTCAACCAAACCGGCTTATATGCATTTCCGGTCACTCAGGGCGTTGATTCTCCCGTGATTGCTTCCATTCTGGGGCCTCAATTGACTTCGGCACTGAAATCCGCTGGAGCACCCGCATTCTCGGCTGTTCAACTCTATGGCATGGGGCTGCCCGAATCGTTCGTTCAGCAATTTGGTGGACCGGACCGTGCGATGGCCCACTACAGAAATACGACACTGGGCGGGTTTTTCC
>VFZK01000563.1 GCA_016871215.1 Acidimicrobiia bacterium
TCCGGAAACCGCCCCGCGGCCAACGCCTCGCAAAGCGCGGTTAGAAGGCGTTGATTTCAGAGGCCAAGAAAACTCTAAGAACCCGTCCCAGCAAGGGCTTCCGAGTTTCGCGACAGAAACTAGCTATAGCTAAGCGATAGCTAGACTTGACGTGCCGCGGTTTTGCCTATCTGCTCGGCAAGGCTAAGGGTGGTGTTCCTTCGTTGTTCTCTCGCTTCAGCGGAATCCGCAGCGCCTCCGCCGTTCTTGTTGGAACGATTGTTTTCCCACCCTAAGATTCAAGCATAGGAAATACGAGACAGAGTTTGCGCCGCCACTTTCCGGAGCTAACGCCGGGTGCGAAGTTCGCTGCGGTATAGGATACGGCGCCTCGTCACTCGAAGGTTGGTGCCGTTTGGACCTTTCTTCAAAACCATGCAGTTCCTGGTGCGACGCTACTCCACTTTTAGCACGGCCAGGAAAGCTTCCTGCGGAATATCCACTCGCCCCACGCGCTTCATGCGCTTTTTTCCTTCCTTCTGTTTTTCCAGCAGCTTGCGTTTGCGCGTGATGTCTCCGCCGTAACACTTTGCCAGAACGTTCTTTTTCATGGCGCGCACGGTCTCTCGCGCGATGATTTTACTGCCGATGGCGGCCTGAATCGTGACCTCGAACATCTGTCTGGGAATGAGGTCCTTCATCTTCTCAGCCAAGGAACGGCCACGCGTGTAGGCAAAGTCGCGATGCACGATGATGGAAAGGGCATCGACGGGTTCCCCGGAAACCAGGATGTCCAGACGCACTAAAGGGGAGACCCAATAGCCGGAAAGATGGTAGTCGAGAGAGGCGTAACCCCGTGAGACCGATTTGAGCCGGTCGTAGAAGTCCAGCACGATCTCATTCAACGGAAGTTCATAGGTAATCAGCACGCGCGTGGGGGTGACGTAGTCCAAGCCTTTTTGCACACCTCGTTTTTCCTCGGCCAGTTTGAGGATGGCGCCGACGTACTCGTCGTTGGTCATGATCAGCGCCTTGATGACCGGTTCTTCGATCTTGGCAATCTCCGAAGTCGGTGGCATCTTGGTGGGACTGTCGATCTCGATGGTCTGGCCATTCGTCTTGGTGATGCGGTAGCGCACACCCGGCGCGGTGGTAATGAGCGACAGATCGAACTCGCGTTCTAGCCGTTCCTGTACGATTTCCATGTGCAGCAGCCCCAGAAACCCGCAGCGGAAGCCAAACCCCAGCGCCATCGAGGTTTCCGGCTCATAGAAAAACGACGAGTCGTTGAGCCGCAGCTTCCCCAGGGCGTCGCGCAAGGCTTCGTACTGGTTAGGCTCGATGGGGTACAGCCCGGAAAACACCATCGGTTTGATTTCCTGAAATCCAGGAAAGGGAGTCGAGGTTGGCCGCGCATCTTCCGTAATCGTGTCTCCGATCTTCGTGTCGGAGACTTTCTTGATGTTGGCAACCACGAAGCCGACTTCGCCTACTGAAAGCTGGTCAATCTCTTGCATTTTGGGAGTCGATACTCCCACTCGCTCCACTTCGTATGTCTGGCCGTTGGAAACCAGGCGGATCTTCATGCCAGCCTTGATGGTTCCGTCGATCACCCGAACCAGCACGATGACGCCGCGATAAACATCGAACCAGGAATCGAAGATCAAGGCCTTCAGTGGCGCATCGGAGCTGCCTTTCGGAGGCGGGATCTCGCGCACCACGGCGTCCAAGACCTCGCGCGTTCCGATGCCCTGCTTCGCGCTCACGAGAAGTGCGTTCTGTGCTTCCAGCCCGATAATGTTCTCAATTTGCTCCTTGATGCGGGCTGGCTCCGCACTGGGCAAGTCGATCTTGTTGATGACTGGAACGATGGTCAGGTTGTGATCGAGTGCCAAATAGGTGTTTGCCAGCGTCTGGGCTTCGACCCCTTGCGAGGCGTCCACGACGAGCAAAGCTCCTTCACAGGCGGCCAGGCTTCGCGAGACCTCGTAAGAGAAGTCCACGTGGCCGGGTGTGTCGATCAGGTTGAGGACATAGTCATCGCCGGCCTCGTCATGGTACTTCAGCCGGACCGCGTGGGCCTTGATGGTGATGCCGCGCTCCCGTTCCAAGTCCATGTCGTCCAACACCTGAGCAGACATCTCCCGTTGCGACAACGCCCCGGTGAACTCCAACAGCCGGTCTGCCAACGTCGACTTGCCGTGATCGATGTGGGCGATGATCGAGAAATTACGAATCCGTGTCTGATCCATGAATGAGAAGTATCCTGGCAGCGAAGGGCTTCAATGCAGGCGAGCCGAAATCCGCAGGGTCTTTCAGGGGGAGTCCTTAGAGAACGGCCTCGACCGACAGCATATCTCGCGCCAG
This sequence comes from Acidimicrobiia bacterium, assembly GCA_016871215.1. GTDB lineage: Bacteria > Acidobacteriota > Terriglobia > Versatilivoradales > Versatilivoraceae > VFZK01. Next base: position 2,347 of record VFZK01000563.1, read on the forward strand.
CAGCGAGGAACCGATGACGCCGGCGGCGGAACCCAGGGCGCTGGCCACAATCCGGCAGTCGTCGTACGGCGGGGAGAGTGCATGCCGCTTCACCTCGTCGACGATCGGTTTCAACAATACATCGCCGGCTTCCATCACGCCGCCGCCCAGCACCACCATTTCCACGTTCAACAGGTTGATGAGATTCGCGATCGCCATCCCCAGATATACAGTCGCGTATAAATAAAGGGATATACTGTACTGTGATATGGCATACTCCTCGAAACAGGAGGAGTTATGCGTCCACGACGGTTGCGCTTGCCGCCGAAAACCTATGATCGCTTGGTGCGTCTGCGCAAGGAGGCCCAGCGGGACGGGGC
>VFZK01000564.1 GCA_016871215.1 Acidimicrobiia bacterium
CCTATCGGCTGAACCGCCGAACGATGGAAACCAACTTGTTTGAGCGACTCACCAAGGCCTGTCTCAACACCACCACGATCACTTACAAGCACCTGACTGTAGCGCCGGAGCAAGCGTGATATTCATCTACGCGTAAATCAGTGCCGAATTGGATCACTGCTTTCGGCCTCTGCCTGATTCTGGCCTGCTGTGATGAGTGAGTCGCGCCGACATTCTGGGCTTCGTGGTGCCAGTGCGGATGAGATACCCAGATAGCAGGCTAGAGCTGGTCGCCCGTGTCGCGGAAGATCGACCCGGACTCAACCAGGTCGCGGCATGCTTATTCGTTTCAGGTCAGGCAAATGCGTTGACACCGATTTTCCGGGTTGGCTATCATTCATGGCTTTTTCTACCGTCGAGGTTGCATGGTGCGATGGCACTCGAAGTTCTGACACCGGCGAATCAGCTGACCATTCTTCGGATGATCTTCATTCCCGTGTTCGTCATTCTGCTCGTGTACAACCACCTGGGCTGGGCCTTTGCCATCTTTATTCTGGCTGGGGTGACCGATGGTCTCGATGGCCTCATTGCACGATCGTTTCGGCAGAAGACCTCACTGGGTGCCTACCTGGATCCCATCGCCGACAAATTGCTGTTGGTCACTTCCTTCGTCGTGTTGTCGATTCGGAGCATGGATCTGCCCAATCTGGTGCCGTTGTGGCTGACCATTCTGGTAATCAGCCGCGATGTCATCATGATCTCCAGCGTTCTGATCATCGTGATTACCACCGGACACCGCAGGTTTCCTCCGTCCCTTTATGGCAAAGCGACGACATTTCTCCAGATCCTCACTGTTGTTGTCGTGCTTTATCTGAACTACCGGAACCTGCGGCACCCGGCACTGCAGTGGCTGTTTATCGCAACGGCCGCGGTGACGGTGTATTCGGGGCTCGACTACGTCTACCGCGGCAAGAGACTCGTTTCTGAATCGACGGCGCCTGAAAACTATGGGTGAATTCCCGAATAGGGTGACCCTTACAGTAACCCCTCCCCGACTCGACTGGCGAGAGCGTCGACACCGGGGTAGGGCGGGTTAAGGAGAAGCCTCGGACAGAGAAAAGGACAAAAGCGTCACTGTGATTGGCAAACATCACTTGGGAGTTCCAGGATGCCAGCAGAGCAGACTGCGGGAGTTCTGATTCAGGCTGTTCAGCCTGAGTCCATTGCCCAGGAAGTTGGCATTGAGCCGGGCGACCGTCTGATGTCGATCGATGGCCGTGCGATTGAGGATGTGCTCGACTACCGGTACGTCAGCTCTCTAGCTGGGGTCGAGTTAGTCGTCAGGGTTTCCAAAGCCGCTGGAGAACTCTGGGAAATCGAGATCGAACGGGAGGAAGGAGAAGACCTGGGGCTCGACCTCGAAGGCATTCAAACGCGCATCTGCAAAAACAATTGCATTTTCTGTTTCGTTCACCAACTGCCGCGGGGTAGGCATGTACGGCGTACGCTGCGAGTGAAGGACGAAGATTTCCGGCTGTCGTTTCTGTTTGGCCACTACCTCACACTCACCAACCTCTCCGAAGCCGATTTCCAGCGCATCTTCGAGCAGCGGCTTTCGCCGCTTTACGTTTCGGTTCACGCCACCGAGCCGGAACTTCGGCAGCATCTGTTACAGAACCGGAAGCCTGACGATCTACTTGGGAACATGCGGCGGCTGATCGAAGGCGGCATCAAGTTGCACACTCAGATCGTTCTCATGCCTGGGATCAACGATGGTGCCAACCTGGACCGCAGCCTTGACGACCTGATCGAGTTTTACCCAAGCGTCATGAGTGTTTCGATTGTGCCCTTGGGTTTGACAGACCACCGAAAGGGTCTTCCGCAGCTCCGAGCAGTCGATGCTGACTATGCACGGGCTGCCATTGAGCACCTCACCCAGCGGCAGCGGCGGCATGTCGAGGTGATCGGCACCCCGTTTTGTTTTCTGGGAGACGAGTTCTACATCATGGCAGGCCATCCCATTCCGCCGAGGTCCCACTATGGCGACTTCCCCCTGGTGGAGAACGGTGTGGGAATGGTCCGCCGCTTCATGGATGAGTTCGCTACCGCCATCAAGCGGCAACGCAAGCGGCCTCAGCGCGCGATTCGAGGAACGGTTGTGACCGGCCGCATCTTTCATCCAATTCTCGAAGAGAGCATCGGCCAAATGAATGCCAAGTTTGGCATCGACCTGAAATGTCTTGCAGCGGACAATCTCTATTTCGGCAGGGGCATTACGGTAGCGGGGTTGTTGACGGGTAGCGACATCTTTGCTGCCGTGCGAGACCGAATGCACGGCGATTTCCTGGTGGTCCCGTCGGAGAGTATGACTGGCGAGAGCGGTTCGTTCCTCGATGACTGGATTCGCGAAGACCTGGAGGCTCGCCTGCAGGTACCTGTCGTCGGGGGGGGGTATCGTGTTTCCGAGTTCTTCAAATCGATCCTCGACGAGAAACCGCGCGAGCACGTCGCGCAACCCGCGTTGGCAGCAGCCCAAGCAGACAAACACTCGGTGAACCGTTGAAACCCTGAAGAGAGCCTCCCTTCTTGCTGCAACTAGATCATCATTCTATTAATAAGTAGACCATAACGATTGTTTGTGGCATACTCCTCTGAAAGGAGGATTCTATGCCATTCAGAAAACGGGGACCGTCACTGACCTTCACCGAAACCGAGTTAGCGA
>VFZK01000565.1 GCA_016871215.1 Acidimicrobiia bacterium
TTATCGCCGACTCAGCAAGGACTACGAGTATTTGCCCGAAACCAGTGAGGCTTTCATCAAGATCGCCATGATTCACCTGATGCTCCGCCGTCTGGCGCAGCATTCAGAGGGTTTTTAAACACCCTCTTAGAGAAGGGCTGATTCTGGGCGGCCTCGCAGTGCGTTAGCAGGAGCCGAGAGCTTTCGGAAGCCAGTTGGCCCTGCGGCGGCGGAGACGCGAAGTGCCCAGCACCCGCGCCGCTCGGGTACGGACGGTGCATTCCGCGAGGAATCCTGCGCATGGCATTGACCCTGTTCAAAAAGGGATAGCGACTGCCACTCGCGATGTGTCGTCGAAGGCAACGCCGCGCTCAACCATCTGCTCGAGCGATGATTCGAGGTATGTCGTTGACAGCAATTCGAAGCCTCTGCTTTCAGCCGGCAAATCCGGGACAGTGAGCTTGTTCCTCATCACCGATTCATGGAATGAAGCGTAACAGCTGATTGCAAAAATTCCAGATGACCAAGCTCCGCATGCAATCATCCTCGTTGGTGAAAGAGACGGAGCAGCTTGGATCGCTGGATGAATCATTGTGGCTTCATTTGCCTCAAAACCGTGCACCCAATCTGATCAGATGCTGTTCCAGCATCTCGAAATCTCCAATCAATAGGGCACGCGTTTTCTTAACCTCTTTGACCACGTCTTCTCCCTGCGTGCCCCCAACCCACAACTCGATTTGTGCGGGTAGCTTCTGCGCTACCTCTTGCAGTTCTTTCAGTCCCGCCTTAGTTCCGTTGGAACCGATGAATCCAAGGACGACGGCTTGCGGGGCGGTCCGCCGGGCGGCAGCCACAATCTCTTCGGCGGGAAGATTAGCCCCGAGATAAACGATATCCAAGCCGCCCCCGGCCGCCAGCATGGCCGACAGCAGGATGCCAAATTCGTGCTGCTCGCCGCCCGGTGTGGCGAACAGCAGCTTGCTGGTCGGAGTGCTCCGCCGATACAGGGGAATCAGCGCACCCACTAGGTTGCGGACCAGCGCTGACGTCATATGTTCCTGGGCAATGGTGAGTTGGCCCGCGTGCCACGCCTCGCCGATTCGCCGCATCAACGGCAGAGCGACCCGGTACACCAATTCGCGCGGCGCCAGAACGGCCGCCAGAAGCGCCAGCTCCCGCTCTGCCGCGGCGTAGTCCCAGTGATCGATAGCGGCCATCACCGCCTGGGGCACCAGGGAAGGCAGGTCCGGGTGAATGGCCTCCAGCGCTCCGCGTGCCTCGGCCACCGTCACCGGGCTGGTCATCAGACCTTTGAGTTCTTCATCGCTCAGCGCTGCCAGGCGTCCAATTGCATGCCCTTTTTCCACACCCGCATTCAGCAGGCGCAAGCGCTGTACATCGGCTTCGGTATAGAGGCGTCCACGCGCATCGCGCTGCGGGGTGACGACTCTATAACGTCGCTCCCAGGCACGGAGCGTGTCAATGCTGATGCCAGTTAGTTTGGAAACTGCGCGGATCGGATATAGCCTTGTTTGCATAGTGATTCAGGGTGCTTTGGATTGCAATCAACTGGATTGCCTGGTCTTCACCAAGCGTGCGACATCAAATCCCTTGGCTGCCGTTTGCTTTACGATCCTCTGAAAAATGGCATCGCCCATCTGTGGCGTGCGCGACAGGATCCATAGATACTTCCGATCCGGTGTGCCAACAACCGAGAAGCTATAGTCCGGCGCCAGATCAGTGATCCAGTAATCTCCCCAGACCATTGGAAGCCACGACAGCCACACCGGCGCGAATCTCACTTTCAGTTTGGAGTTCGGGCCGCTCTTGTCCGCGAGTCGCGCTTCTCCTTCAGCGGTGGTGGTCTGACCGTTGTTTTGACGGCACTGATTGACAACTTTCAGTTGGCCGCCTTCGACCAGCGAATAGGCAGCGACGACATCACCGGCGCAGCTATTTTGAAATCGGTTCGGCAGGCGCGCAATCTCATACCATTTTCCGGCGTATCGAGAGAGATCCACGGAAGGCGCTACCTCCAGAGTTTTGGGAATGGCCGCGCTCGCAAGCACGGCTGTCACCGCCAGGACTGGGATTAAGGCAGACAGTTCTTTCGTCATTATCAACACTCCTTCAGCTCAGGATCACTGACTTCGAATGCTGATCCTAGCACCATGTAAATGATTTGTCAAGTATATGTTAAGCAATTATCTAGATTTTGTTAAGTATTTGTCATTGAAAAATACTTGACAAAAATCGAAAGCTTGCTTACTAACTATATGTGCTGTTGAAGGCGCGAAGGGACTAAATCCGCAGCCTGCCGTGAGTGGCTGTCAAGAGTCAACTCTGGCCAGGACTTCCTGGCTGGAATTACTAATCTGAATCCCAAACCTAGGAGGCAGTGAGGAAATGAATCTCAAGTCGGGAATCGCCGGCCTGATGTTGGTTTCAGGTTTTGCCATGGGATGGGACGCCAGCATGGCTCTAGCCAGGCCGGCAATCGTCCTGGACAGCGGCCAGACGAGGGTTTCTTTGAGCGACGACTTCATCGCTGCGTTGGGCGCCTTAGGAGTCATTCAGAAATAACCTAATACCACTAGTGTCCAACTATAAGTTGAATAGGTTCAGTTGTTTGCTCATAGGCCGCTGAGCAGGTGCGGGCTCAATCTCTGAAAGTACCTGTAAAATCAGCCTTCTTTCGAACAAAGTCAGACTCAGAAT
>VFZK01000566.1 GCA_016871215.1 Acidimicrobiia bacterium
ACAATAAACTAATTTCCTGTTATTGCCCAGTTAGTTGATGGACATTACACTAGAAGTGCTGCCACTGCCAGCACAACCAGCAGGGCCCCACCAACAGGAACTGAAGGTGACACCAGAAACTCAGGAAGACTGCTTCCGACAAACCAGACCGCAGCCAACAGGCACAAGAGCAGAGCTGGAAACCGCCCTGTCTGCCCCAGACGATATCGATAGATGCCCGCCAGCACCACGCTGCCACAGACTCCCAGGCGCCAGGACAGATAGCTGTGTTGCCGATCGTCGCCCGCCGCCAATCCGTTGAGCCAGATAAGGGGCGCGAACAGATAAACGACATTCATCAAGGGCAGCTCCAAAGCAAATCTGCCCGCCCACCGCCGATCGACCAGGCGCTTTGTCCGATCGCAAAGCCATGCGCCCATGAGCGATTCCAGGCCGTTCATGAGCACATCGACAGGCGAGGCATAACGGCCAGGCAGGAACAGCTGCAACCCTTCGATTCCTGCACTCGCTGCGAGCCCGATGCAGAAGATAGTTCGAAGGTGCCCCGTCGTTTGCGGCTCGCGTGTCAACCGGTAGAGGAACCCCAGCGGAAGGAAGAGCAGGAAGTTGCAGGCTGCATCAAGCCATCCACCCAGCCAAAGCAAACGGGGCTCGGACGGCCAGTAAAACCGAAATGGGACGAGTGTGATCAGCAGGGTTACCAGGACGAGATAGCTTAGGAGTCCCCATCTCAGACCGAGTGGTGTCCTGGCCAGACTTCTTTCAGGCAGGGCAGAACGATTCGCAGTTGGGTTTTGATCGGTCATTCTGAGGGGGCATTATTTGCCGTAGGCTTGTCCGAAGACAAGAACTCTGTCAGCTTGGGTGAGAGGCTTTTTTGCCGGTCCAATGCTGTCCCCGGAAGGCAACCTGGTGGCAACGCGGCGTCCGCGGACACAGCTGTGGGCTGCCGAGCGACGGGACCTATTCGCAGGCGAAATGAAATCTGGCCACCGTGGTGGGATAGCGGTAGGAACGCGAGGGCAAGGGATCGGTCAGGAGTCTCAAGAGATCCCGGGAGGTTTCCAGCGAAGCACGGGCCGTCGTGCGGCCTGAACTTCATCCAAGCGCTTCACCCGGGTGGCATGCGGCGCGCTCCGAAGCAGGTCAGGGTTGCTCTCGGCTTCTGCCGCAATCGCCTTCATGGCTTCCGCAAAGAGATCGAGTTCTGCCTTCCCTTCTGTTTCGGTAGGTTCGATCATGAGAGCGCCGGGTACGATGAGTGGAAACGCAACGGTTGGAGGATGGAACCCGTAGTCCATGAGCCGCTTGGCGATGTCCATGACCGACAAGTGTTGTTGAGCCTGCCTCTTGTTCGAAAACACCACTTCGTGCAACACCGGTTCGTCGTAGGGAAGGTCATAGTGATCGCGCAACTTGTGCTTCAAGTAGTTGGCGTTAAGGATGGCGGTTGAACTCGCCTCGCGAAGCCCAGCGGAGCCGTTGGCGAGTATGTAGCAAAGGGCGCGCACCAGGGTTCCGAAGTTTCCATAGTACGCCTTCAATTTCCCAATCGAGCGCGGCCGGTCGTGATCGAGGAAATACCTGCCGAGCGCGTCGCATGCGACGACAGGGCTTGGAAGGTAGGGCTCGAGAGTCTTCTTCACGACGACGGGCCCTGCTCCTGGGCCACCGCCTCCGTGTGGGGTCGACATGGTTTTGTGAAGGTTCATATGCATGACGTCGATGCCAAAATCACCCGGCCAAGCCAGCCCCATCAGTGCGTTCAGGTTGGCGCCGTCCATGTAAACCAAGCCGCCGCGGCGATGAACGATCTCCGTGATATGAACGATGTTTCTTTCGAAAATCCCGAGCGTATTCGGATTCGTGAGCATCAGGGCAGCCACGTCGGCGTTCATCGCCGATTCCAGCGCAGCGAGGCTGATGCATCCGTGTGCGTCTGACTTCAAGCTTTCGACCTTATATCCCGCAATCGACGCACTCGCAGGATTCGTCCCATGGGCGGAATCCGGAATGAGTATTTTCTGACGTGGATTCCCTCGATCACTGAGCAAGGCTCGAATCATCATGACGCCGGCTAGCTCGCCGCTTGCTCCGGCTGGCGGCTGCAGACTGGCTGCATCCATGCCGGTGATCTCGACTAACAGATCGCCGAGCGTCTTCAGGATCTCAAGGTTTCCTTGAACGAATGGCTCTGGGGCTAAGGGATGTGTGTAGGCAATTCCCTCGAATCGTGCGACTCTCTCGTTAATTCTCGGGTTGTACTTCATGGTGCAGGAACCGAGCGGATAGAAGCCCGTATCAATGCTGTAGTTCCAAGTAGAAAGGCGTGTGAAGTGCCTTACAACGTCCAGTTCGCTGAGCTCTGGAAACCCGGCAATGGACTCGCGAACATTCTCGCTTCCTAACGCGAGCGCGAGGTCGGGGTCCGGAACGTCGCTTGGTGGCAGGTCATAGCCTGACCTGCCGAGACTACTCCGCTCGAAAATCAACCCTTCGTTCTGGCTTAGGTGCGATGTCGACTTAGGCATAAGCGCAGTTCCTCACAAATCGTGTTGGCCTCTAGACTAGTATATCGTTTCAGTGAAACATATCGTTTTATGCGAGCAACGCATCGAACTTTTTCCAGCGATGGACCACCGGCGCCAGGTTGATCTCAGCGATACCTTGGAGGATGCGATCTCTTAACTCTTC
>VFZK01000567.1 GCA_016871215.1 Acidimicrobiia bacterium
GAGACTCTGTGGACGACCTGGATCATTGCGATCAGGAGATTGCTTGTCGGGCGCCATGCCCACACGCGCGGGCTTGGGCCAAAGGATCTAGACTTTAGCCAAAAACCGCGGTCAGTGTCAATTTAGGTGGCACCTGAGGGCACTCAGGTACTGGGTGAATTGAAGAGGCAGCCTTTCTGGCAAGGTACTGCTCGCAACGCGCACGATTCCCACCCCGGCTCACTACCGCGGTCTTGCCCTCGCGCCGACTGACCGCAAATCTCTCGTTGGCTGTAACATCAACACGCAACGTCATGTCCGTGAAAGCGGCAATCTGGAGATTGGACATTTGAGTGTGGGGTGAACGCATGCGTTCACCCTCCGGACGGCGGCCAGAATCCTCGTGAAGCAACAGTCGTGGCCCAGAGGCCCGCTCCCGCGTTCGCAATCCGCCGCTGCGTTACTTTGATGCTAATCATTAGCGACGAGCGCGGAGCTTGGCCCGCTCCAAGAGCAAAGAGCAGTAGCGATGCATCTCCTCATTAACCTCGTGCTTTGTAAGATGTCCAATCTCCAGATGCCCGGGAAAGCGGGCATCCAAGCCGTCCGGGTCAAACAACCCTGCAAACTGGCGCACCGCCCCATCTCGGCTGCATCGTGCGCCCGTTCCCGGTTGTCCCTTACCTCTTCCGACAGCGGCAAAGCCGAAAAAATGTTCCGCTTCGATCTTGACACGGCCTCAGAAATTCATTAATTTCTGCCAGCTGTAAAGAGCGAATGCAATTTAGAGGCAGGGGGGTGTCAGTTGAGTGGCTGAAGTCAGGCTCCAAGAGGGAGAGTCTTTGGAAAATGCTCTTCGTCGTTTCAAGCGCAAAGTGCAGACGGAGGACATCATCAAGGAAGTGAAGAAGCATTCTTTCTACCTCAAACCTGGGCAAAAAAAGCGCGTCAAGCAGGCGCTAGCCCGAAAGAGGAATCGAAAGAAGATCCGCAGAGATTTCGATTGAAGAGAAGTGGTCTTGCTTAACCTGGAAAGAAGTTGAAGGAATGCTAGCAGGTTTCTTGGCGGGTTCAGCGATCGGAGATCCGAATGAATTATCAGGATAAAACGCTCGTATGCGTCGAATGCGGTGGTGATTTCATTTTCTCAGCTGGTGAGCAGCTGTTTTACGCGACCAAGAACTTCAAAAATGAACCCAAGCGTTGCAAGGATTGCAAGTCAAAGCGAAACCAAGCCTTGAGCGCACCAAGAACCAAAGTAGAGACAACGGCAACTTGCGCCAGCTGCGGCAAGGAAACGACTGTGCCGTTCAAGCCAACCCAGGGTAGGCCGGTTTATTGCCGCGAGTGTTTCCTTCAACAGAGGCGGGTCTCTGCGACTGCCTAAGGGACTGCTAGTATCGTTCGTTGTTGTGTGCCAAAGCCCTCCGGGCGAATCCGGGGGGCTTTGCCGTTTAGGACGCCTCTAGGGAAACCTGGAGCGCTGTGATGACTGACGTATTGACGATGTCCTTTGGTTTGCAACCACGAGACAGATCGTTCGCAGGCTTTCGTAATCCCTGCAATATAGGTCCGACTGCCTCCGCACCCGCCAATCTCTCGACAAGCTTATAGGCGATGTTCCCGGATTGCAGGTCTGGAAAGATGAGCGTGTTTGCCATGCCTGCAACGGCGCTCCCGGGCGCTTTGCTCTGCGCAACAGCGGCGACTAGCGCGGCGTCCGCCTGAAGCTCACCATCGATCTTAAGGTTCGGGTGACGCTCTCGCGCAGTTCGGGTCGCTTCGATGATCTTGTCGGCCAACGGGTGTTGGGCGCTCCCCCTCGTCGAGAATGACAACATAGCCACTCGCGGTTCGGTGCCGAGCAACAGCTCTGTGTTCCTTGCCGTCGCGATGGCGATGTCTGCCAGCTGTGAGGCATCGGGCTGCGGGACAACGGCGCAATCGGCGAAAACCAAAGTACCTTGATGCCCTTGCAGTGAACTCTTGAGCAGCATCAAGAAAAAACTTGAAACCAGCGAACATCCCGCACGCAGCCCGATGCAGCGAAGGGCGGCACGCACCGTTTCAGCGGTCGTGTTCGTCGCGCCTGCCACAGAGCCGTCTGCTAGGCCAGTACTGACCATCATCGCGCCGAAGTAGAGGGGCTGTTTTACTTGGCGCAACGCCTCGTCTCGAGTGATTCCCTTGGCGCGCATCCTGTCGTGATAAAGCGCCGCAAAGCGTTCGATTTCGCTGGAAGACAAAGAATCGAGTACCGCGACTTCTTCGATCGATGCCTCGATCTCTCTTGCTCGTTTTCGCACCGCGTCAGGCTGGCCGAGCAGTGTGACTTCAGCGAGCCCTTCACGCGAGAGTTGTGCGGCGGCAAGCAGCGTGCGGTCATCCGACCCTTCAGGCAAGACGATTCTCCGTCTGACCGATCTGACTTGGGACTTCAGTCTTTCGAGCAGGCTAGGGGTCACAGGATTCCTCCAGAGTGAGTTTGGGTGAGGACAGCGGCCGAGCCCAACGGAGATCTCATTAAAGATGCGCTGGCGGGGATCGGCCGAAAGGGTGGGGCCTAATCGAAGGCAGAAACGCCGGGTAGGCTAGTGTAGTCTCCAAGAATTAGATGGACAGTTGGTTTTGAGGTTTTCTGGTTCTGGGTTGAGTACAACCGGGCTGAATTTGCTCAAGAGTCTGACGA
>VFZK01000568.1 GCA_016871215.1 Acidimicrobiia bacterium
CCTATCGGCTGAACCGCCGAACGATGGAAACCAACTTGTTTGAGCGACTCACCAAGGCCTGTCTCAACACCACCACGATCACTTACAAGCACCTGACTGTAGCGCCGGAGCAAGCGTGATATTCATCTTCCCTAAATGGGGAATCAACGTTCCACAAAACGCAAGGCAGGCGCGCCTTCGAGAATGAAAGGAAGCACAGACACCCAGGAGAGGCCTCGCTGCCTGCGGTTGCCCGAGTCGGCGATGGGTCCGATGAGAAAGCTAGATTCTCTTGCTTGCGGACTTTGGATCGGTGAGGATTGGCTGCGTCCAACGTCAGGATCGAGGGGAGTTTTAGCCAATGAGCGCCAAGGACTCGCGTGTTGACCGTTACATTGAAAAGTCAGCCGAGTTTGCCAAACCCATCTTGTGCTATCTCCGAGAAGTGATTCACAGCGCCTGTCCTGACGTGCAAGAGACGATCAAATGGGGTTTCCCGCATTTCATGTACAAGGGAATCCTTTGCAGCATGGCGTCGTTCAAAAGCCACTGTGCTTTTGGATTTTGGAAGGGAGCACTGGTGCTCGACAGCGTGCCGGGTCTAAGGACGCCCGCTGAAACGGCCATGGGACAGTTCGGCCGCATCGGAGCCATCGCAGACCTGCCAGACAAGAAGACGCTCAGCCGCTGCATTGTCGAAGCGGCACGCCTGAACGAGACCGGAACCAAGCCAACCAAGTCGAAGCCGGTGAAGAAGGAACTGTTAGTGCCTGACGACCTGACCGCTGCTCTAAAGAAGAACAGGAAGGCGCAGGCCGTGTTCGAGAAACTTAGCTACAGCCACAGGAAGGAATACGTCGAGTGGATCACCGAAGCCAAAACCGATGCAACCCGGCTGAAGCGGCTTAAGACAGCGATCGAGTGGATGGCTGAAGGAAAGTCAAGGAACTGGAAATACGTCAACTGCTAGCCGGGAAGATCGATCCTTATGAACAAGACGAGCCAGAGGAACGCGCGCCGGCGCGGGCCCACCAGAACGGCAGCGCAGCCGCTGGCCGGCAGAGAGGGTGGCAACAGGAGTCGAGGTAAGGTTCAGGCGGGAGAAAGCCGACCTGCGGTACAGCACGACACCGGTCTTTGCTTTGGCAGCGCACGCGAACTCGCCCGCCTCATCCGCGAGCGAAAGCTGTCTGCGCGCGAGGCGATGTCAGCGCATCTCGAGCGGATCCGGAAGATCAATTCGAAAATCAACGCCATCGTTGCGAAGCTGGACGATGACCAGTGCCTGGCTCTTGCTGACGAAGCCGACCGCCACATTTCCCGTAAGCAGCGTGTAGGCCCGTTGCATGGGCTGCCCATTGCCTTCAAAGATTACGAGCCTGCAGTCGGTTTTCCTTTCACTCAGGGATCCTCCATTTACCGGAATTTCATGCCCAAGCAAGATTCAGTTCTGGTGGAACGGTTGCGCAAGGCAGGGGCGATTCCGATTGGAAAAACCAATGTGCCTGAGTTTGCGATGGGCTCGCACACGTACAACAAAGTCTATGGCACGACGTTCAATCCTTACGACCTGAGCAAGAGCGCAGGCGGCTCAAGCGGCGGCGCCGCGGCTGCGCTTGCCTGCGGCCTGCTGCCAATCGCCGATGGCAGCGACCTTGGCGGTTCCCTCCGTAATCCCGCCAACTTCAACAACATTGTCGCGCTGCGTCCCACGGTGGGACTGGTGCCAACGGCACCCAGTTCAATGCCTTTCCTGGGGTTCATCGTGAAAGGCCCACTAGGCCGTTCCGTCGCAGATACAGCGTTTTTGTTGAGTGTCATGGCAGGTCCCGATCCCCGCGACCCGGCTTGCTATCCCTCGCGTCCAGCGCAGTTCGCTCAGCCGCTGGAACGTAGCTTTGAGGGAGTACGGGTCGCTTGGTGTCCCGATCTGGGAGGGCTTCCGTTGGATCGAACGGTTCGGTCGGTCCTGGAGTCACAGCGCCAGACTTTTGAGGACCTTGGCTGTATCGTCGAAGAGGCCTGTCCAGACTTGAGCGGAGCCGACCAGATCTTTCTCGACATTCGGTTATGGAGTTCGTTCAACCTATTGGGGCCGTTGCTGAAGTCCCACCGCAGCCAGTTAAAACCCGAAGCCATCTGGCAGCTTGAGGCAGGTGCTCGAGTCACCGCTACAGACTTGGCCCAAGCCATGATCCGCCATAGCGAGTTGCTGGAGCGGATGCGACGATTCCAGGCGACGTATGAGTTTCTGCTCTGTGCAGTGAATCAGCTGCCGCCATTCGATGCGACGTTGGACTGGCCGAAGGCAATTGAAGGCGTCAAGATGGAGAACTACGTGGCCTGGATGAAATCCGCTTACTGGATCAGCACCACGTTCTGCCCGGCGATTTCAGTCCCGGCTGGTTTTACGCCTGACGGACTGCCGGTTGGCATTCAAATCGTAGGCCGATACCGGGACGATTTCGGGGTTCTCCAACTCGGCCACGCCTTCGAGCAAGCGACACGGATTGGCGAGAGGCGCCCGGCGATCGGGCTGTAACACATCTAGGTTCACTAGTGTCCAACTATAAGTTGAATAGGTTCAGTTGTTTGCTCATAGGCCGCTGAGCAGGTGCGGGCTCAATCTCTGAAAGTACCTGTAAAATCAGCCTTCTTTCGAACAAAGTCAGACTCAGAA
>VFZK01000569.1 GCA_016871215.1 Acidimicrobiia bacterium
GCGGCCATGGGGCTTCGTGGAGGGACCGTCAAGACGGGCAGGGAAAAGGAGGTCGCCGAGGTTCTAAGTCGAACCGTGGAGCTTGATCCCAGCCACCTGAAGGCTCGTCTTCATTTGGGCCGGACCTATTTCGATCTGGGCAAATTCGATCTGTCAGAAGCGCAGTTCAGAGCGATTCTCCAACAGGACCCCGGCTTTCAGTGGGCTCATTACCATCTGGCGGTCCTGTGGTTGTCGCGTGGGGCTGTAGGGAAGGCGATTCGCGAATATGAGAAGGCAGCAGAGCTGTTTCCGAACAACGCGCAGACTCGTTTTGAACTCGGAGAACTGCTGCTGAAAAGCGGAGCCGTCGGCAGCGCCCTAGTACATCTGACCGCGGCCAATCAAGCCGACTCCTTGTTCCCAGACGTCCACTTCGCTCTGGCCAAGGCCTACCGGGATTCAGGGAACCTGCAACAAGCCATTAGAGAGGCGAACCGGTGCCTGGAACTTGATCGCCGTTTTCCGGACGCCCACTATCTGCTAAGCAGCCTCTATCGCGCCGTTGGCAACCAGGAAAAAGCCCGCCAGCACTCCCAGATGTTCGAGAAACTGAAAGGCGAGATCAAGCAGCTGGAAGACAAGTTTCGGAAAGACGCTCCTGCAGTGGACAAATGAACAAGGAACCAAAGAGCGGTGCCCGTGTGGGCATTCCAGACGTGGGACCCGCACCATATCGCCCGCCCCCAGCCAAGGAACAAGCGGACGATATGCAGGGCGTTAGCCGACCGCCACGGCCTCGCCTCGAACGTTTTCGGGAAAGACCAGGCTATACAACCAGCCGGCTAGAACAGTTGCCAGCGTGCCGATGACACCGTACCAAAAAATGGACGCCGTCGTGAAAACTGACACGTAGATCACGGCACCCAGCCCGATCAAAACGCCCGCCATGGCGCCGCGGCTCCCGACCTTCTTGAACAGCACACCCAGCAGAAAGATGCCTAGGATCGTCCCAGCCATCAGACTTTGAATTCTTGTGAAGGCGAGCACCAGTTCACCCAAACGGTCCGCATACAACGCGCCGACCGTGGCTAGCAGCCCCCAAAGCGCGGTTGCCCACCGGCTGGCTGAGGCATAGTGGCGGTCAGACTGATTCGACTTCACCAGCCGCTTGTAAATGTCGATGACGGATGAAGTAGCGAGCGAGTTCAAGCTGGCGCTTACCGTCGACATCGAGCCGGCGAAGATCGACGCCACAACCAGCCCAGCCAATCCGTGAGGCAGCATCGAAGCGGCGTAGTGTGGGATGAGGGCGTCCGGATTCTTCAGACTAGCCCGAAGCGCCGGCTGATGCGCGTAGAGAACGTACATAAGGACGCCGAGAATCGACAACAGGGTCATGAGCGGGATCATGACCGCACCGTAAAAATATAGGGACTTGCTGGTTTCTCTGGCGGATTTCGTGGTGAAGAACTTCTGCAGAATGGCCTGGTCGGTGCACAAAGGCTGCACCGCTAGAATGGTGCCGCCGATCAAGATGGCCCAGAAATTGTCCACCTTCTCCAGGCTGAGCGAGAAATCGAACAATTCGAACTTGCCTTCGGCGACCGCCGTCGAAAGAGCACTCGAGAGGCCGCCAGGAATGTGGTAGAGCACTGACAATGCAACGGCGGTGAAGCCGACGAACACGGTGCCCACTTGAATGGCGTCGGTCCAGATCACTCCTTTGATGCCTCCCAAGGTTGTGTAGAAAGCCGTCAGCGCTCCCATCACCAGAATCGATAACTTCAGCGGCACGCCCATGAGCTCAGACATCATCAGCGCCGGCGCGTAGATGATGACTGCAACATGGGCGCCTCGGATCACCAGGAAAAACAGGCTTGCCAGGAGCCGCAGCTTGAGGTCGAAACGCGTTTCCAAGTATTGATACGCGGTATACAGGTTGCCCCTGGAATAAATCGGGAGGAACAGCCAAATGAAGAGCGGAATGGCAATCAGGAACATCAGAATGTTCTGATTCAACTTCATGTCGTGCTGGAAACTCCAGGCAGGAACTCCCAGGTAGGAAATGGCGCTGGTGTCGGCAGCGATGATCGATAAAGCCACTGGAAACCACTTCATGGCTTTGCTTCCCAGCAGGTATTCGTTCATCCCGGTGTGTTTTTGATAGAACCGGGTTCCGATCCAGGTGATACCGGCAAGATAAGAAACGATGACCGCTGCATCGAGCAAGTTCAACAGGCCCATACCATCTCCTTGGACAAACGGAATTGGGGCCAGATCATACTCGCGTACCGCGGCCAAAGCAATGCCGCCTTGGCTCTCTCAGTTGGCTGAATTGAGCGCGCGTTCGGACTCCTGCCCTGGCGGGTGGCATGAGGAGCGATCGCGGTTCTGTGACTCCGCAGATAGTACGCCGCCGCGCGGCCGGTTTGGCCGGCGGGGTAGTGCTCGTTCCTGAGGGGGTGTTTAGAAAGGCGTGGTTCAAGGAGCCAGCTACGTTTGTAGTCCCGGCTTTAGGCGGAACCACAGCATTTCCTTCCGCCTAAAGGCGGGACTACGAACCAAAGCGCGCCTTTTTAAACACTTTCTGAGAGATTCAAGTCGGGCCGTCTGCGGGATCTCTATTGATGGAGAGCCTGCACGCTAGCACGCCTGTTTCGACTGCCCAC
>VFZK01000570.1 GCA_016871215.1 Acidimicrobiia bacterium
GGTTTTCCGGAAACCGCCCCGCGGCCAACGCCTCGCAAAGCGCGGTTAGAAGGCGTTGATTTCAGAGGCCAAGAAAACTCTAAGAACCCGTCCCAGCAAGGGCTTCCGAGTTTCGCGACAGAAACTAGCTAGCAAGAGGGGGTAAGACCGACGGCCAACAGAGTGCGGTCTCCGTCATTCCCGCGGAAAGCCTGCCCCCGGCGAAAGCGCGGGGCGGGAATCCCTTACCGCTCTTGGTTGTGGGAACGGCCAGCCGGAGTGAAGTTTTCGTGGCCACGATTGAATGCGGCGTTTACGTTCAATCGTGGCCACGTCAACCTGCCGTGACACTGACCCCAGGATTGCCGCGGCCTGCACGGCAAGCGTGGTGACCCATGCGGGGATAGCAAGGGCGGCAGCACTTCGCAAGTGAGATACGCGGCTGCAGGGAATCACAACCGGTGGTAGCGGAAGCAACTCCGCCAGGAATGGTTCAATCCGTCCAGTCAATAGCCAGCAAGCTTGTTCGACACCGGGAGAAACTGTGGTGGTTGCACAGCCTCTACGCACTGCTTTTCGGCATTGGTGTGATGTGGCTCGGGCGCCAACATTTTAGCTTTCTTCGATTCACACTGCTTTACATTCTCTTCATCTGGGCAACCAGTCTGCTGCTTCCTCACTGGAGACCCCGGCTTGATGCCCGTCGGGGAAACTGGCTTCAAAGTGTCGTTCACTATGTCAACCGGAACTTCTACCAGCAGATTCTCTTTGTGATTCTCCCCATCTACTATGCCAGCACAACGATCCGGTCGCGCAACTTCGTGTTTCTCGTCCTGCTAGCGAGCTCCGCCGTTTTGTCGACCTTGGATCTCGTTTACGACCGGTATCTTTCCACTCGATGGCTGCTCGCGGCATCGTTCTTCGCCTTCAACCTCTTCGCTTGCGTCAACCTGCTGCTTCCAATCCTGTGGGGTGTCTCGAACACAGGTGCCTTCTATGGCGGGGCCATGGCCTCTTTTGCCGGCTTTGCCACCTTCTGTTTTCGCGTGTCGCACCTGCCGTTGTGGAAAGCTCGGGCCGTTCTGACGCTGGGAGGAGTTGCGCTGATTCTGTTCGTGTTTGGCGGCCAGCCCTTCATTCCGCCAGTGCCTTTGCGGATGCTCAGCGCTAGCTTCGGCAACGATTTCGACCGGCAGTCGCTTCGAATCACAAGCCCGCTTTCCGCTGTATCCCCTAACGCTTCTGCCCGAATCGTTGGCCTTACTGCAATCGCCGCTCCCCTAGGCCTCAGAGAGCAGGTCTCGCACCGGTGGTACGTGGATGGCAAGAACACGAGGAGCTCTCCCTTCTACGAAGTGACTGGAGGACGCAAGCAAGGATTTCGACTCTGGACGGGCGTGCGAGCCGACTTGTCGTCCGTGCGAACAGTCAGGCTCGATGTGGTCACAGAGGGGGAACAATTGATCGGTCGCGCCCTTTTGCCGGTCTCTCGCTAGAGGAGTGAAGGTGGTTGAACGGCCATTCCATGTGCCTTTCTGCTAAAGACGCAATTGCAAGCCAAGATAGCTTCGAGTCGTTGCTGACTTGCTCAAAACGACTCTGCTGGACAATAATCCTCCTGCAAGCAAATGTCGCGAGCCCATCGGACTAGAAAATCCAGGGCGAGCGAAAAGGCAAAATGAGGCCAGGGACGGCGGTAAGCTGAAGACGACTTGGCGTCCTCCCCCAACCTGTTGGTCCACCACACGCGCCCGTAGCTCAGGTGGATAGAGCACCTGCCTTCTAAGCAGGGGGTCGAAGGTTCGAGTCCTTCCGGGCGTACCATATTTTCAATAACTTACAATCCTCTACATTTTGAATTCGTGTTCAATGGTGTTCAAAACCCCAAAGAACCCGACCTGATGGAGGTGAAGGGTTAGCGAGGCGCAAGGGCTATGGCCGCGAGGCTGGGTCTGAAGGAAGCGTGGAGCAAAGGCGCGAGTCGATGGACAAGAACCGGATATAAGGCGTGAGTGTGGGACGAGCGGGCAACGTACTGCGAAGTCCATATCCATCAAGCTGGCAAAGCGTAGATCCGGCGGCTGTGCGCAGAAGGCGGCTGAACTTACCTCAGGAGATCTGTTCTGTGTCGCGGAAGCGACTGAGGCTGTCGCAAGGCGGCCTGACCGCAGGGCAGAAGTCAGCAGGGGGCAACGTAGTCACTGCGGTGGCGAAGGCCCGAACAGCAATCGGAGTAGTAGGACTCCAACCTAATGAGTGGTCATGCACCAGCCAATCAACTTCGGTTGAGCTTGCCGGGTTCGGATCGGGTGAAGCCCGAAAGGGACCGGGTGAGCGGTGAAACCAACATCGGCGGAAAGGGTTTCGAACCTCCAGCCCGTCAGGGCCAAGATTACTGAACCGCCGTATACGGACCCGTACGTACGGTGGTGTGGGAGGGGTGGGGCTGCGAAGTGGGCTTGCCCCCTGAGGTGAGACAAACAGTTAAGAGACAGTGTACCGTTAACTGAAAACTTCTCGACTCCCAAAAGCCTCTGATTGATACTGGCACGCAGTTGGCGAAGCGGAGGCCGGCTCTGCTGGAGAGCAACCGGCCAAGGAATAGCCAACCGGAAACTCATTCCGACGCCGGGCTGGCAGCGGCTTTCGGGTCGGTGCCGGTC
>VFZK01000571.1 GCA_016871215.1 Acidimicrobiia bacterium
ACGAACACGCTGAGATCGATGAGCGTGACCACGGCCGCACGCAAATAGGGCACACCCGTCGGCAACGCCGCGGCCAAGTAGGGCTTGAGCAAGCTCCCGCTCAGCGTGCCGAACGCAAGTGCGAGCGACACCGCAGCCGCAAGCCCGATGGCGCGAAGAGCACCTGGGTGGCGGGCAGCGCCGAGTTCCGTGAGGGCCGGGACCGTATTGATCTTCATGGGTCGACCCTAAACTATCCCCCCTGCTGAGAATTGAAGAATTCGGACGGAAGGCCCGTTCTCAGACCCAGCCGTAACCTCCATGATGCGAGCAGCGGGGATCGTCCTCGAGCGTTGCGGCATCACCGCCCACGACATCGCGTGTATAATTCCTAAGTCGGCGAATTTGCGAATTATCGAAGCCATGGCGGACCGAATGGATCTGGGTTCGGATAAATTCCATACCAACCTTGATAAATACGGCAACACCGACGCCGTTGCCATCGCGCTTGATGAAGCCGCTCGCTCCGGCTGCTTCCAAATTGGCGATCCGATTCTTCTCGTGGTTGTCGGCGGAGGTCTCACCTACGCCAGTGCGGTCATCGAGTGGTGACAACGGCTCCTCCCGCTGACATCCGCCACGAGGCCGAGGATTTTCTCGACACCATCGCTCATGAAAAACATTGGAGCGCCAAACACCTTGCTACCCGCAAAGAAACCGCCCTTGCCGAAATCGAAAAGACAGGGACTTGGAATTTGGAATACAAAGAGTTGGAACACGGTGCGCGCATGGCTTGGCGCAACAACGCCCGCTGCATCGGCCGCCTCTTTTGGGCTTCGCTGAAGGTTCGCGACCTCCGCGATATGAGCGATCCCGACCGTATCAATACGGCTTTGCTCGAGCATTTGGATTACGGAACGAACGGCGGGAAAATCCAACCGCTGATTACCATTTTCGCCCCGTCCAGTCCCGAGGGCCCAGCGGTTCGGATTTGGAACCACCAACTCCTCGGCTATGCCGGCTACGAACAACCGGACAGAACGATTCTCGGCGACCCGAAGAATGTGACTTTCACGCGCGAGGCCCAAAAGCTCGGGTGGCAAGGCGCGGGCACGAGATTCGACTTGCTACCGTGGATCATTCAAAAACGCGGCGAGTCTCCGCGACTCTATCCGGCGCCAAAAGCTCTCGAGGTCCCGATCGAGCATCCGGACTTTCCGTGGTTCGCCGAACTCGGACTTCGTTGGTATGCGGTGCCGATTTTGTCCGACCTGGTTCTGCGCATCGGCGGAATCAATTTTCCCGCCGCGCCGTTCAATGGTTGGTATATGGGCACCGAGATCGGCTCGCGCGATTTGGGCGACACGGGCCGCTACGATGCGCTGCCCGCCATCGCCGACCGCATGGGCCTCGACCGTTCGCGGGATTCCTCGCTGTGGAAAGACCGCACGCTCGTGGAACTCAACGCCGCCGTGCTCCACTCGTATTCGAAGGCCGGCGTGCGGATCGTGGACCATCACCGCGCCTCGTCAGAGTTCATGGATTTTGTCGGCCGCGAGAAAAAGAGCGGACGGCTCGTCTCGGCCGATTGGAGTTGGATCGTGCCGCCGATGTCGGGATCCGCGACGCCGGTTTTTCACAAAGGCTGGAAAGACCGTGCCCTGCTGCCCGACTACCTCACGCAACCCAAAGCTTGGGTTCGTTTTTGAGGCTCAGGCGAAATTGATTTCGCCTGCCGGGTTGATGAATCGCTGTACAGTCTGGATGATTTCCGGGATGGCCGCTTCGAGTTTGGCCTCCTTGAATCCTGCCACTTCCAAGACGATAGACCGTATTAGCGGCCTCAACGGTTCACGGAATCCTTGTGCTCAGACCCTGAGGCGACGTGGCAGCTTCTCAGCTGCTTCTCCAGCCGGGCCTGGCGTATCGAGCACCGAGTCAGCGGCGACTTGCCCAGCCTTATCCAGTAGGCCGATGGCCAAGGCGACTGGGGTAGGGTCCCTCAGCGGATCGCGCGCACGACACCGGGGGGCTGCAGGACCAGTCCGGTAAGGAGTCCCCGAACCCAGGCGGTGCAGGGTTATTGACCGTGCCTGGCTCTGGTTGCGGTGCGAGGGCCTAGAGTCGCTGCTGCCGCCAGCCGATCGAACTCAGGGATGAAATGGCAGCGTCTTGTTACTTCGGAAGTAACTTGCTTTCTTGCCACCAACGTCAAATATTTCTTTCAACGGGCGGTTCCGCGACGAGTGCTTGAACGAGCACTGGTTTACCTCGGTGCCGCATGCGTGCGCCGTCATCGAAGCCTGGCGACGCGAGTACAACGACGAACGACCGAAGAAGGCGCTGGGCGGGCTGACGCCCGCTGCGTACGCCCGACAGTTGACAACAGGAACGAAAGTGGCAAAAGTAACCGCCGGGCTCTAATTGAAGCCGCTACTCAAAGCGGGGGGACGTCGTATTAGCGGCCTGAACTGTTAACGGAACGGGCTTATACAGCACGGTGTGGGTAGAAGTTTTCAGCGAGGATTCACACGTCTTGAAAGTGGGCTTGTCGCCAGGCTTGCAGGCGCGGAAGGTGGCGCCCTGCTCACAGCTCGACTTGGACTGCGAAGAGGTGCTTCGCTGGGCCGGCGATTGCATCGCGACCGTG
>VFZK01000572.1 GCA_016871215.1 Acidimicrobiia bacterium
GGCAGAATGGCGCCAACAGCCGCCAGAGCCGACACAAACAGCCAGTCGCTGAAACGGAACACCAGCACCCCTATTGCAGCCTGCCCGCAGACTAAACCCGCATAGGGCAGGTAGTAACCGAGGGCGCCAAAGCTGCACCACGGGCAGTGCGGTCGCGTCGGCTTATGTACGTTGCAATGGGCAGCGGCAGCCGTCCAGAGCCAGGAACAGCCACACTTGAACAGGAGATGGCAGACCGGAGGCATCAGGACAGATGCAGAGACGACTGCAAGGGTCGCAAATATCGCGACATGCTTGAGGGAAAGAGGCTGGGACATTAAAAAAGCGGCCCGCGCGAGCACGGGCCGCCAAAGAGCAGGGAAGACTTCCCTAGTACATGTCGCCGCCGCCGTGCGGCATTGCGGGTTCCTTCTTTTTCTCCGGGATCTCCGAGACCAGGGCTTCTGTGGTCAACAAGAGGCCGGCCACTGACGCAGCATTCTGCAACGCCGTACGGGTGACTTTAGCCGGGTCGATCACGCCAGCCGCAATCAAGTCTTCGAATTCACCAGTCTGGGCGTTGAGTCCAAACGCTTCTTTCTTGTCAGCCCGGACCTTCTCCACGACAATCGCTCCCTCCACTCCGGAATTGGATGCAATTTGGCGCAGAGGTTCTTCCAAAGCACGGCGCACAATGTCAACGCCAATCTGTTCGTCGTCAGTTAGTTTGAGCTTGGAGACGGCCGGAATCGCGCGGATGAAGGCGACGCCACCGCCAGCCACGATGCCTTCTTCGACGGCCGCTCGAGTTGCGTGCATGGCATCCTCGACACGCGCCTTTTTCTCTTTCAGCTCGGTTTCGGTCGCCGCGCCGACTTTGATCACTGCTACGCCCCCAACCAACTTGGCAAGCCGCTCTTGCAGTTTCTCTCGATCGTAGTCGGAGGTCGTTTCCTCAATCTGCGCCCGAATCTGCTTGACCCGGCCTTCGATCTCCTTTGCCTTGCCAGCCCCCTCGACAATGGTCGTATTGTCCTTGTCGATGACAATGTGCTTGGCGCGGCCCAGATCGTCGATTCGGAGGTTCTCTAGCTTGAGGCCCAAATCTTCGGTGATTGCTTTTCCACCCGTAAGAATCGCGATGTCTTCAAGCATGGCCTTGCGCCGATCTCCGAACCCAGGCGCTTTCACCGCCGCTCCATTCAGAGTGCCACGTAGCTTGTTGACAACCAGAGTCGCCAGCGCTTCGCCCTCGATTTCCTCGGCAATGATCAAGAGAGGCCGCCCAAGCTTGGCAACCTGTTCCAGCACCGGCAGCAGGTCTTTCATGCTGCTGATCTTCTTTTCGTGAATCAGGACCAACGCATCTTCCAACACGCACTCCATCCGGTCGGCGTCGGTCACGAAGTAAGGCGAGAGATAACCCCGGTCGAACTGCATACCTTCGACGATGTCCAGCGTGGTTTCCATCGTCTTGGCTTCTTCAACTGTGATCACACCATCTTTGCCGACTTTGTTCATGGCTTCGGCGATGATGCTGCCGATCTTGGTGTCTCCGTTCGCTGAGATCGTGCCGACTTGGGCGATCATGTCGCCCCTCACTGGCTTCGACAGCCGGCGGATCTCAGAGACGACCTCTTCGACCGCCTTCTCAATGCCACGCTTTAGGGCCATTGGGTTCGCGCCTGCCGCCACTGTCTTGCAGCCCTCTCTGAAAATCGCTTGGGCCAGAACCGTTGCAGTCGTGGTGCCATCTCCGGCCACATCGCTGGTTTTCGATGCGACCTCCCGAACCATCTGTGCTCCCATGTTTTCCAGCCCATCCTGCAGCTCGATCTCTTTGGCTACGGTTACGCCATCTTTTGTGATCGTCGGCGAGCCAAACTTCTTGCTCAGCACAACGTTGCGCCCCTTGGGCCCCAGTGTGATCTTGACTGCATCTGCCAGCTGGTTAACTCCCTTCAGCAGCGACTGCCGTGAAACCTCTCCTGAAACAATCTGCTTCGCCATAGTGCCTCCTTAGTCTTGGAATGATGAGAACCTGCGATCTACTTGTTGGACGACTTCGAGCGTGCGGCTCCCTCCGTAATGGCGAGCACTTCGTCCTCGCGAAGAATGAGCAGCTCTTCGCCTTCAAGCTTCACGTCCGTGCCGGTATACTTGCCAAAAAGAATATGGTCTCCCGCCTTGACTGACATTTCCAGGAGCGTCCCATTCTCGAGCAGCTTTCCGTTGCCGACAGCGACCACAACGCCTTCCTGCGGTTTTTCCTTTGCCGTGTCTGGAATGATGATGCCGCCCTTGGCTTGTTCGGCGGCATCGATGCGCCGGACCAGAATCCGGTCATGCAGAGGTCTGAGGCTCATACGCAGTCTCCAATGAAAGTGATAGGTGTTGAACGAAATGTGTTAGCACTCGACGAGCGCGAGTGCTAAAAACAGGCGCAGTTATAATCTGCGCGACGGCGTTTGTCAAGGGAGCACGCAGAAAAAAGCAGGGGCCTGTCAGCCGGATCTTCCTCGTTGAGTTTGAAGTAAAGTGATTGGATTTTCAAGCAGAAGGAGGGTTTCAGGCACTGCTTTGGTAGTCATGTATAGAGCGTTAGTTGTCTTGACTTTTGGGTATTATTGCTATCG
>VFZK01000573.1 GCA_016871215.1 Acidimicrobiia bacterium
GATCCTGTCGGTCAGCGCTTTCTTCTCGGACGCACTCATCCACTCTACGATACTGCATGTCGCGAGATTTGTCCAGCACCATGATTAGCGACCCGGTAAACAAATACACTGCCTGCAGGCCGCGGCCGTTCCACGTTGTGCTCGAGAGATCGGCGAACAAGGATTCACTATGAGTGACACTCTTGCCAAATCATCACTGGCCCAATCGAACTCGCGACGCGAATTCCTCCTCAAATCCGCCGCGCTGTTTGGTGTCGCGACGATGGCAGGCGCCGACGATCAGCTCGTCGCATTACCGACGTTGAACCAGCGTGTTTCTGGGAGAGAGCCAGCGTTCGACGTACTGATAAGGAACGGGCGAGTGATAGACGGGACCGGGTCTCCAGTGGTCCTTAGCGACGTAGCGATAGCCGGAGACAAGATCGTCGCAGTCGGAAAACTGGAGGGGGCTGCGAAAGAGACGATTGACGCTACCGGCCTTGTTGTCACCCCGGGCTTTATAGACCTCCACACCCACTCCGACTTCCAGTTCTTCATTGACTCCACCGCCGACTCCAAGATCATGGACGGCGTCACCCTTGAACTCGTCGGCAACTGTGGATTCAGCTTCTGCGGGCCGCTCTTGGGAAAGTCCAGGGAAGACATTGACACGCGCATCGCCTGGTACCCGACGAACTGGAGGCCGGATTGGACCAGCTTCGCGTCATATATGGATGCCCTCGAAAAAACAGGCAAGACCTTGAACGTCGTGACCCAGATCGGCCACGGCACCGTCCGCAAGGCGGTCCTTGGCATGGAAACCCGCTCCCCTGACCCCGGGGAGTTGAAACGTATGCAGTCGCTGGTAGCTGAAGCGCTTGACGCCGGCGCACGAGGCTTCTCTTCCGGCCTCTCGATGACACCCGGCATTTTCACAATGACTTCCGAGGTGATCGCGCTGGCTAGTGGGGCTGGCAAGCGCGGCCTGACATACTCAACACACAGCCGGGATTCAGGCGGCGAGGGCGGTGCGGGGCTCTACGCCGCTCTCGAAGAGGCTCTGGAAGTGGGCAGGCGCACAGGAGCTAAGGTGCAGGTGTCCCACTTGAAGTGCACAGGATCCACCCGGGGCACCTCGGCCAAGCTACTGCGGCGGATCGAGGAGGCACGGGAGGAAGGCGTGAACGTGGCTGCCGACCAATACCCCTACATAGCTGCCAGCGGGCAAATGAGCGGGAATGTCTACCCACGCTGGGCCGTCGAGGGCAGCCGCGAGAAGGCGCTGGAACGGGCAAGGGACGCCGAACTGCGTGCTAAAATCAAGGCGCATCTGACAACGCAAGTGACCGACATCGGCGGGTTCGACAGGTTGATGGTGGCGTCGCACCCCGTGGAGCCGAAGTACCAAGGGATGAGCATTCCCGATGTCGCGAAGGACATGGGCTGTGAACCGGCCGAGGCGCTCGTTCGCCTGTTCGAGAGGTATGACACACACCTCATCATCTTCGGTATGGCGGAGGCAGATGTGAACAGGATCGCGGCGCACCCGTTGGTAGCCGTTGCGTCCGATGGCAACTCGCTGAAGACGACGGGACCATTGTCCGCAGGGAACCCGCACCCGCGCAGTTACGGCACCTACGGGCGATTTTTGAGGTTGATGGTGCGCGAAAGGAAACTTGTATCGCTGGAAGAGGCGGTGCGGAAGATGACCTCCCTGCCCGCTGAAAGGATCGGCCTGACAAGGCGAGGTCGGATCGCGCCGGGGTACTTCGCGGACGTCGCAGTGTTCAACGGTGACGCATTCACAGACAGGGCCACGTTCACGCAGCCACACCAGTATTCGTTGGGCATGGAACACGTTCTCGTCAACGGGAAGCCCGTCGTGTCCCACGGCAAGCCGAACGGCGCCACGCCCGGCCGCTTGGTGAGACTAGCGGGAGAGTAGGGAGGCCGGGTGGCGACGACACGGATCATTGAAATCGCCCTACTTGGCCCAACAACGAGAATCTTGGCTAACGGAACCTGCAAGTCTTCACAAACCGAACCCATCACTGACGCCATCGACAACTCCGCCCCTAAGGCCAGCCTCCCTCCAAGCAAAGAAACCACATAGGGATGGTCATCGCAGGCCCGTCCGAACGCAGTGACTCAGACCACTGTCTCAACCGGCGACTTGGGATTCCATGCGGCGTAAAATCGGCACAAGGGACTCATCCAAGAGGCCCAAGTGTTCAAAATATCGAAATTCACAACGGAATACTAAAGAATGTCTTGACGACACCGAAAGTGCCTCCTTCTGATTCCGCTGCAAAACCCCCGGGCGGTTACGCAAGCCTGGGAGCCCGTTTTTTGGTCGCTGGCTGGGGTGGTTGCAGTCGGACCAGGTGCAATTCACCGCGGTCGAGCAGTTCCCACTGGACGGTTTCGCCAGCCTCCAGGCCAATGGCAGCGGCCAGGGGGATGGGGAAGTAGACGTAGAGGCGGGGTGTCGTGCCCTGGGTGCGAATGGCTTGGACTTTTAAGGGATAGGGAGTCGGCATGGTGGCAGATCCTTTCTGGGATGACGGTAAAGAAAAGAGTGGACAAACCATATGCTAGTCTATACACTAGCGTTTGTCAATCCTTTTTTC
>VFZK01000574.1 GCA_016871215.1 Acidimicrobiia bacterium
CGCCGTCCCTCCATCACCGTCCTCTTATTCATTCCCAGCGCCTCGGCCACAGCTCTAATGCCACCACGGCCAAACCCGATCGCTTCGCTACCCGCCCATAACCTTCGGCCACGCTCGTCCATGCACGGCACCAACCGATCGTACTTTTCCCGTATCAACCGCTGTCTTTCTGCTCGCACTTTTTGATACAACCTTCGATCTTTTTTCCCGCCTTTCCAAATCGCTTCCTTCATACGCTGGGTTACCTTTACTCCACAATTCCCCAGCATTTATCGCGCGACCGACGGTCATTTGTTCAGCACTTTTTTGTGGTGCAGGTTATTTATTTAGGTCTCCTTAGTGCAAACCATGCCGAAGCTAACATCTTTGGCTGAAAAACTCAAATTGTGGAGGCTCGTCGCGCAACAACCCAACCGCAGGCAAGATGGAGCCTGAGAACTATTCTTGACAGGTTCAGGAACCTGCCGCGAAACCTTTCACTGGACACGAGAAGAATCAAGAAAATCGAGGTCTGTCCGCGGTTTTCCGGACGCGCTGAATTCATCGGCGCCAGCTTCTAATAAGTTTACAATGCAATTGCCACCATGCAACCGAACGAAACAAACAACCGCGCAGATGCGAAGGGAGTCGATCCAGCCTTCCCCACTCGAAGAAACAGCCGCCAGCCCTCGCGTGGCAAGTTCTCCTATCGCTTCAGCGCGACAGCCGTCGTCGTGCTTGCAGCCAGCTTGTTTCCTGGACCAGCGGAGTCGCAGAACCCGAGCCGTAGTGCAGCCCTACGCCCCAATTTCCTGGTGATCATCACCGACGACCATGGCTATGGCGATCTGGGAGTGCACGGAAACCCGAAGCTCCGCACACCCCATCTCGACCGGCTGGCGCGTGCAAGCATCGAGTTTGAAATCCAACCGGTGCTACCTAAGGCCGGGGAGGTGCAGTTCAAGCACGTCTCGCTTGCTGCGGGCCCCGGTCGGCTCGAATGTGCCGTGAAGCTTCGCGGCGCGAAGACTGGCGTGCTCGATGTCGAAGTCACGCGAATTCACTAGACCTCAAGCAGATGCTTTACCCGGCTCGTTTCGGCGCCGACTTGGCGCAGCAGCTTTGGATCTTTACTTTGTTCGTTGTTCAGCCAGGCGTGAGATGCGACCAAAGGAGAGTCCTTCCCGGTTGAGGAAGTAAAGACCTGCCAGGATGACGGGGATCATTGAGACCAAATAGCTGCCATTGCTGATGCCAGCCGCCTGCGACTGCGGATCGAGGTCCGAAAGGTAACGCGCGAAGAAATTAACCAGGGCAAGGTCCATGAAGAATTGGAAGCCGCCCACGCCGCCCGGCGTCGGGATGGTCACGCCGACCATCGTGATCGCCATCAAGAAAAGCGAGCCAACCAGCGGGAACGAATCGAGGTAGGCGTGCATGAAACACCACAGCTGGAGTGTAATCACAAGCC
Source organism: Acidimicrobiia bacterium (assembly GCA_016871215.1). Lineage (GTDB taxonomy): Bacteria > Acidobacteriota > Terriglobia > Versatilivoradales > Versatilivoraceae > VFZK01. The sequence continues at coordinate 1,451 of VFZK01000574.1, forward strand.
AGATTGCAGCGGACAGCAGAACCGACTGAAACAGAACTCCCCCCTGTTGCAGCCCCCGAAAGCCATCGAGAAATGGCATTAGAATAGCACGCAACCGGTGAGGCAATCGTTCCTGCCACCGGTTGCTTTGCAGCAGCCATCCCAGAACCGCCAGGCCCAGGCACAGAACGACGAATCCCTTCAGTGAGTAAGAGCGAATCGCAAGCATCACTTCCCGGCCCCGATCTGAATTGGGGGCGTACCAATGGGAAAAGAAGGCCATGTAGAAACCGAAAATGACGCTGACGGCCATCATATCCAGTATCCGTTCCAAAAGAGACGCGGCAATGACCGAAGCGGCGGAAACACGTTCTTTGCTGGCCAGCAGAAGCGAGGCCGCGACCTCACCTGCCCTCGGGGGGATGACATTGACCGTGTACTTAATCAGCGTGAGCGAAAAAAGGTTCTTGAGTGAGACTCCTTGCTTGACCGGCGAAAGCAAGACACCCCAGCGCACGGCCCGAAGCACCATGTGCAGAAACACAAAGCCTAATCCTGCCAGCAAGAAGTGCGGGCGGCCCTGAATCATGACGCGCCAAGCCAATCCCCAGTCGGGCACGCCGCGGTAGATCAAGTAGCCGACGAGAACCGTCAGGGCCAGGCTGACACCCAGCTGAGAAACCCTCTTCATGCAGACTGCTCGTCCGGCAGCAGGCTCGGTTGGCCGCTGCTCCTGTCTCTCCGGATCCACTTCACGCTATCGCTCCTCCTTATGCGGGTCCAAACTTGGAACTGCCGCGGCCAGCGGCATCATCTTTGACGGTTGACTCCTGCCCCGAAGAATCCGAGGTGTCATCTCCGGAAGGTCCCTGTCTATGGGAAAGTAAGGACGTTGGAGTTTCGAATAGGGTATCTGCCGCACCGGGAAGCTGTGAACAAATCGATTTTCCGGCACGGGAACTTTCGTTTCGACCGGTTTTTGTTGAAAACCGGTCAGGTCGAATTGGATTGTGAAAGGTTCAGAGCATGTTGTTCACTTCCCTGGCCCCCGTTGGGCCCCCTTTTCGGGGCTTGACCGGCAACCAGACACACTTCTCCCTAGGCCGCTCGAGCGGCAACCGGAGCGAGCTGTTGTTGGGGCCGCCACACGAGGCGAATCCATTGTTGAATGTTGT
>VFZK01000575.1 GCA_016871215.1 Acidimicrobiia bacterium
CCCAGCTACGCTCCGGAACTCAACCCGGACGAACAGGTCTGGAACCATGCCAAGGCGCGGCTGGCGAAACGGTTTGTGGCCACCAAGGCGGAGTTCAAAGCGGCGTTGTTTTCAATCTTGCTTTCGATTCAGCGCTCTCGTCAACTGATTCTGTCTTTCTTCCAACTTGCTGAGACTAAGTATGCAGCAGAGACCACTTAGTGCTGGTACTTTCCCAACTATTGATAGTCCGTGAACTGGAACTTGAATTGAATCGATTGGCGATACAGGCCGGGCAACTCCTCCACAGCTGTGTTGTGGATGACTGCTTCCATCGAGAACGGATCGCCCACAGGCACGCCAGGCAGAAAAGCCACACCACCCGGCGGCGAATCCTCTGTTCCAGTCGTGACGACACCCGTAAATCGAAAGGTAATGGGGTTTCCGGACGCCGTGTCGGTCCAAAGCGTCAAACAGCACAGCAAAAGAATTATCATCCTCGGCAGGGCGTTCCTCCGTTCTGGAATTGTTCTTCCACTTTGGCAAACAAGAAAAAGGTTTGACGTGGTTGTCGTGCAGTTACGAGGCCAAGAAACTCAATGCCGAGACGTTTGCAGCCGGTCGGAATGCGGCGCTGTCAGAAGAGAAATTCCGAAGGACATCTGAAAGCAACGAGTCGGGGGGAATTTGGGGTGAGTGATGGGGATCGAACCCACGACCACTGGAGCCACAATCCAGCGCTCTACCAGCTGAGCTACACTCACCGTTGGTGGAAGCGAGACCCGCAGGACTTAGGAACGGAACGATCTCGCAAAGCAGATGCGAGTCTAATACAATCGCGGGTCTCTCGCAACTGCAAGCTGGCGCCAGTGGTGCCAGAGGCGTGACGGGTTGGTCGTGAAGCACGGCAGTGCTTCCCGGTGTGGGGGCGCCACGGGCGTGGCGCACTACGAACCTCGCAGACTCCGAACTCCATCGATCGATTGGTTTGGCATGTTGGGCCGGTGAGAAATCCGGATTAGCTCGACCTAGGCCAAGGCTTTCTGGATGACATTCCCTCTCACGCCGGTCAATCGCTGGTTGAGTCCCTGGTAGAAGTAGATAAGCCGAGTGTGGTCGAGGCCGAGCAGGTGAAGAACTGTAGCATGAAGATCCGAAATGTGAGCGCGTTCTTCAACGGCTTTGAACCCAAGCTCGTCGGTTGCGCCGATTGCCTGCCCGCCTTTGACGCCCGCGCCTGACAGCCACATGCTGAAACCGTACGAGTCGTGGTCTCGGCCAGGCTTGCCAACCCCTTCGCTGGTGGGCGTACGGCCAAACTCGCCGCCCCAAATCACCAGGGTTTCGTCCCACAACCCGGTTCGCTTGAGATCGGCCAGGAGCGCTGCGATAGGCTGGTCAGTTTCCCCAGCGTGAAGTCGATGGTTCGTGATGCAGTCGTTGTGGCCGTCCCAGGTGTCTTCGATGTGCCCACCGCCAGAGTAAAGCTGCACGAAACGCACGCCGTTTTCCAACAGGCGCCGCGCGATGAGGCACTTTCGTCCAAAGTCGGCGGTCAGCTTGTGGTTGAGCCCATACATTTCCTGGGTCTTGGCATCTTCCCGGCTCACATCCACCACCTCGGCGGCTGTGGTCTGCATGCGATAAGCAAGCTCGTAGGAATTGATGCGGGCCACGAGCTCCGAATCGCCGGGGTGCGATTGAAGATGCTGGCGATTGAGCCGTTCGAGCAGGTCGAGCGAGTGCCGCTGGGCGCGGTCGCTTGTGCCCGGCGGCGTCGCCAAGTCGAGCAGAGGAACTCCCGTACTGCGGAACAGCGTACCCTGATAGGAGGCAGGCATATAGCCTGCCGTCCAATTCGAAGCGCTGCCAATCGGGCCGCCACGCGGATCGGTCATCACCACGAAAGAGGGGAGATTCTCCTGCTGGCTGCCGAGGCCATAGCTGAGCCAGGCGCCCAGACTGGGCTTGCCGATCAGCACGCTCCCCGTGTTCATCTGAAGACAACCAGAGGCATGCGCCGCCGTATCGGTGTACATCGAGCGAATGACGCATAGGTCATCCGCGAACCTGGCGGTGCGTGGAAACAAGCTGCTGATCTCCAGCCCGCTCTGCCCGTGCCGCCGAAACTCGAATGCCGACTGCATGAGATGCCCGACCGACCGGCCGTTCGAGCCCACCTGCTCCACATCACCCTTGTAGGGCGTTCCATGAAGCCGGCTCAATGCTGGCTTCGGGTCGAACGTATCGACCTGGCTGGGGGCGCCGTGCATGAACAGAAAGACAACCCGTTTGGCTTTCGCCGCGAAGTGCGGCAGGCGCGGCGTCAGCGGGTTCGACAAGTCAGGTGGCTTGCTTGAGGAAGAGGCTTTAGCGCTGGCGAAGAAACCGTCGCGAGACAAGAGATCGAATAACGCCAGTCCTGTGAAACCACCCCCAACCTCCCACAGAAACTCCCGCCGACTATGCCCACAGGGAGCAGGGCTCCGTCAAAGTCTCCCAAGTGTAAGAAATAAGGGGGCAGTAAATCGCCACTGGCTTTTTGCGCGCCGATTTGCTAGGCTGCCGGCATGAGCGATGAGCCAGTCGCTGATCCGTTCTGCCAA
>VFZK01000576.1 GCA_016871215.1 Acidimicrobiia bacterium
CGACCAAGAAATGGCCGAACTGCAAGTGAGCCCGGCCGATTTTCATGGAGAATGGAACTACACGATCACACCCAGAAATCGCGCCCTTCCCAACCCAAACGGGTAACGGATGCAAATTTATTTGTATTAGGTTATTTCTGAATGACTCCTAAGCTTGGACAGACAAAGCTTCGGGCGCTTTTCAAGCCGGCCCCTGGAGTCTGTCCTTTTCCCACGGGGAGAGGCGTGTGCTGCTCATGCGCTGGTAGTGCCGCACGCCCGTGCGGCCATTTGAAGCACTGGCGTGCGGCACAGCCGGGGTCGGTGACCCCGGCTTGCAAACTCCCCTACCCCGCGCTGAAAGACCTGTTCAGGCGGCCCCGCTGGAAAGAATAGGGCAACCACACCCACCGTCGCGGGAAGGCCAGGCAAGAAGCCATTGCCAGAGTTCTCGCCGTGACAGGTTGGCCGCGGCAGGCGTGCTATGACCGCGCCAGGAAGCTCGGTCTCGGAGTCGAACGGCGAAGCTGGACTTCAGAGGAGGACAAATACCTGATGGATTTCCTCGGATCCAAGAACCTGCGTGAGATTGCAAAACGTCTGAAGCGCACAGTGGCTGCGGTCAGGATGCGACTGGGTCAACTCGCTGAAGGGCGCAGGCTCAGTGCCAGGGTCACCGATGGACACACGAAATCCGAACTCGCACAATACCTCGGCTGCAGCCGGAGAACCATTCAGCGGTGGATCGACGAAGGTCTTCTGAAAGGACGCTACGAAGGCAAAAACCGCGCGGACGATACCTTGCGCATCACCGACGACGATTTCCGGGTCTTCTGGAAGAAGCACCCATGGGAAGTTCCCATCTACCGCCTGGATCACGACGGGCTCCTTTGGTTCTGCTCCATCATGTTCGATGTCCCGCCTGGCGACTACTTCGGCGATCCACTGGACCGCCACAATCGACGCCTCGAACGGAAGCAGAAGACCCTCGCGGCGGCTGAAGATCTTTGCATGGAGAGTGAAGAGGCCTAATGCGCTGCTGCAGCTGAAGCAGCAACTGCTCGTTCCGTGTGGGCGGCGAAATGAGCGTGGGCTCAAGCGGAACGTTAGTGCCAATACGGTTGACCGGGTTCCAGCCCGCCGTCTGTGTTGCTGCTTGAGGCATCATGTCTTCCTCGCAAGCCAATGTCTTTGCGGCCAACCGTGGTGCCACGACGTTGCAGAGGCGGTTATGTCGGCAGCACAATAACCCACGGTCTTTCACAATTCGAGCGTACTCCCGACAATTAAACCCGAGACGCAGGAATGCTTCAAAACGAATATCGCGCCCCGACCTGTATCGAACGCATGTCGAAAGCCCCCGTAGGCTTGTTTCCGCCGGGCGTGGAGAATACGATTGAAGTCTGCGGGAAGAAAAAGTTGGCATGGTTAAAGGCATTGAAGAACTCCCCGCGCACCTCAAACCGGTGACCCTCACGGATCGTGAACAGCTTCGAAATCCCCAAATCCATGTTCCAGTAACCCGGTCCGTCCATCACGTTGCGTCCCAATGTCCCAAAGCACTGGGTGGTAAACCCACCCTCCCCGATACGGAGGGGACAGTTGGTCCGGGCATTCGTAAACGCCGTTGGATCGAACCACCGGTCCCGGGTTCTCTCCGAGGGCGGCAGGTTGGCGTTCCTGCCTGGAACGATGTCCGGTCGGATAACTCCGCTTGTGCCCGCAAAAGTCCCCAGCGCACCGGTGGCCAACTCGAAGGGATACCCCGTGTTGGCCTCGACAATGAAATTCAACTTCCAGCCGCCCAGGATGGCGTTAATCACAACCGGCAAGTTCGGAAGATACCGGTAGCCTTTCCCAACTGGCAATTCATAGATGCCGGCGAGAGCGAAGATATGGCGGGCATCCGCATCGCTGCGTCCCCACTCATTGCGGCCATCGGCGTCTGAGAAACTGCGGTCCACCCCGGAGTCTCTGGCGTTGGAAAGCGACTTACCCCAGGTGTAAGACGCCTGGTACGCAAGGCCGTGGGTGCGACGCTGCGTGGCCTGAAGTTGGAACGAATGGTACTGGGAATCGAATCCGTTGGACCGGTAGTCGAACACGCCAATGCCGGGATACCCCGGTTGGCCGATATACTGCGCGGCGAACGTGTGGCCGACCCGCGTGACTGTCTGGTGAGCGGCTCGATTGCCAACGTAGGCAAGCTCCAGAGCCAGATTGGGCGCCACTTCCCTCTGGACTGCCAGGTTCCAGTGCTCTGTGTAGGCATCCTGGAAGTTCACATCGCTGGGTTGTATGTTGGGGTTCTCGTAGATTCCACTGATGAGACCCGCGGGCAACTGGTCCATGGAGTTGGGGCTGCTGGGGGTACCGAAGTAAACGCCAGTCGCCAGCCAGGGGGCAAGATAGGAGTTGCGTCCGGTTTCCAACTGGCTGGGGGAAACGAAGAAAATCCCGAAGCCTGTCCGGACTACGGTCTTGTTGTCCCCAAAGGGGCGCCAGGCCAATCCGAAGCGCGGGGCCCAATCCCCTTGGGCATTATAAGCGGTGTCGGGACCGTCAAATCGTGCCGGAAAACGGATTCGGGCTCTCTG
>VFZK01000577.1 GCA_016871215.1 Acidimicrobiia bacterium
GTCGAGCTGTTCTTCAAGTGGATCAAGCAACATCTTCGAATCAAAGCGTTCTATGGAACCAGCGAGAACGCCGTCAAGTCTCAAGTCTGGATCGCCGTTTCCATTTACGTCCTAGTCGCGATCGTGAAAAAACAGCTCAATCTCAACTTCAGTCTCTACACAATTTTGCAAATTCTGAGTCTGACTTTGTTCGAAAGAAGGCTGATTTTACAGGTACTTTCAGAGATTGAGCCCGCACCTGCTCAGCGGCCTATGAGCAAACAACTGAACCTATTCAACTTATAGTTGGACACTAGTGTGGGGAACCGATCAAGTTGGGTGTACATGCTTCAGCGTGCCTTCCGAGGAAGCCAACGCTCACTCGGCGTGCACTTTGCCGTCTCGAAGAGCCAGTACCGCCACCAGTTTCTCGCTGGCCACTCGTGACTCGCGCTTGGAATCCGTCAGAAAGAATTTGCCACTGACCAGTTGCAAGACACTGGCATCGGCGGGCCTGCCGGGCGCAAGTGAACCCAGTGTGTGGCCCCGCTGAATGGCGTGAGCCGGGAGCGAGGTTGAGCGTTCGATTACCGAGGCTAGTGGCATTCCGAGCATCAGCAGCTTCGACATGGTCGTGAGCATGTCAAAGGCGGGTCCCAGCACACTGGCGGAGTGGATGTCGCTGCTGATGGAGGAGGGTGGGAAGTCTTGTTTCAAGGCGGCCTCGACGGCCGCAAACGAAAAACTGCCGCTGCCATGTCCTAAATCGAAAAGAACGCCCCGTTTCGCTGCGCGCCGCACGTGCTCCGAGACGCGGCCGTCGGCGCCGATGACGCCGCCCTCTCCTGCCCCGCGGAAAGCGTGCGTGACAATGTCGCCCGGCCGCAGCTCTTCGAAGAGCTGTTCTGCCGGAGTGTGCGGCCATCCGACATGCACCATGAGGGGTTTACCAATGGCCTCGCCGACCGATCTCGCCGTGCGTACCGCTTCCAGGTCGTTTGGCCCTGAATAGAAGCTGCTACAACGGACTTTGATGCCCACGATCGCGTCGGCATGTTCGAGACAGCATTGCAGAGCGGCTTCACGGTCGATCATGCGGCGGTCCACGAGTTCTCCCAAGGAGCTGATCAGGCCAATCCGCGAGATGTTGAGGAAAGCTAGAACACGTGTTGTGGAAGGCGCGATGACCTGCCTGCGAAAGCCGGCGAAGCTGTCAGCGCCTGAGGTGCCGGCGTCAACGGCCGTTGTGACCCCTCGCCCAATGCAGTAGGTATCCAAGTCGACTCCCGCTTGGGACACGCCTCGAAAACCGTGGACATGAAGATCGATCAGCCCCGGCGTCACCAGGCAACCGCGAAGATCAAGGTGGCGCTTGGCTCGCTGCGGAGCGACTCCCGATTCGATGACAGCAACCCTGCCTCCGGAGATTGCAACGTCGGTATTGCGATCCAGAGACTGAGAAGGGTCGATGACGCGAGCTCCGGTCAGCAGCAGATCGAATTCCGGCTGCCCGGCGACCACCTGCGGTCGGTTCTGCGCACGCAGCCCGAGAAGAGGAAAGGCCATCGACCGTCGTAAGAATTCCCTGCGTTTCATGGGGTCACCTGGTGCTTGCCGGCAGATTCCTTCGAGCGCTCGTGCCAGCTGTGAATCTTGCCGCTTATGTTGGCACACGGGTTCCTCCGTTTAGATTGCGGGCCAGGATCGGAAGAACAGTACCACTGTGACTCGAGGATACAGTGTGGGATTCAGCAAGAACGCACGTCAACGTCGGAAGTTACGTTGCGAGGGAAACCGCTTGTCATTTGGCCACAACTCTTCTGAACCTGTGGCCCCCGCTTCGACGACGACAAACGCAGTCCTGAGCTCGTCTTCTGAGTATGCATTCAGGACTCACTCCAATTCCTGGTGCACCGAGTTTTGAGTCGACGGCAGCACACGCAGGTATAGAACCCCAGAACCCTGAGCGTTGAGAAAGACGAGCCCGCCATAATGTCGATCCCGTGTGACGGAGAGGCGATTCTGGTTTTGGGCTTCCCGCAGTAAGTCTTCGTCGTCTGCTTGAGCGAGTCCAATTCTTGCCAAAGGGACGACATCATGTCCGAGGCCTGAAAGAAAGCTGGCGATCGTGTCATAAACATCCTGGTCCAGGAGAAATTTCATGCCGGGATCTGGGACAGGTGGATGTCTTTAGCTGATACGAGCGCAATAGCGTATTGCAAGCAGGCGCGAATGTCGTCAACCTGCAGGTCGGGGTGATAGTCGTGAACGATCGCATCGAACGCGAGCCCTTCGTTGAGCAGCTCCAGAACGCTCTGGACCGTAATGCGGGTGCCCTTGACGGAGGGTTTGCCAAAGTGGATCTTCGGATTGACTGTGATTCTATCGATCATTTCTTTGAGTCCATTCTACATCAAAGAAGCCTTGATTGAGCAGTCGTTCAGCAGGGCTCCGTCAAAGTCTCCCAAGTGTAAGAAATAAGGGGGCAGTAAATCGCCACTGGCTTTTTGCGCGCCGATTTGCTAGGCTGCCGGCATGAGCGATGAGCCAGTCGCTGATCCGTTCTGCCAA
>VFZK01000578.1 GCA_016871215.1 Acidimicrobiia bacterium
TTTCGGTAGAGTGACCCATGTTTATTTATAGAATTCCGACTGATTTGTCCCGCACAAAATCGTCAATCCCAGAAATTCTCTCCCCAATGCGGATGCCGGAATTTGACTCGCACTTCCAATTGCACCCGATGGCAGTGCCTCTCTTGAGTTTCAAACCTGCTTCGCATATTATGTTCCGGCTTTTCAATCCGTTTACAGCGAAGGAGAGTGTCCTATGAAGCGGCTACTTGCGGAAGCGATGCTGTTCGCCTCCTGCCTGGCATCTCTGTTCTGTTCGCAGCCTGCACCGCCCCCGGCTCAACCGGAGGCGCCACCGCCGCCTTCGTCCCCGGGTTCGGTTGCAGAGAAAGATCCCGCTCTGAAGTCGATTGTGCCGCCAGACGCCAAGATCGAGAAGCTGGCCAAAGGGTTCACCTTTACGGAAGGCCCGGTGTGGGTCAAAGAGGGTGGAGAAGGCGTTTTGTTTAGCGACATACCAAATAATCGGATCATGAAGTGGTCGCCCGACGGCAAAGTCGAGGAGTTCCGCAAACCGAGTGGTTACACAGGCCCGGCTGCGCCAGAGGGTTCGTATATCGGCTCGAACGGGCTGACGCTCGACAAAGAGGGGCGGCTGATCGTTTGCGAGCATGGCGACCGGCGCGTCACGCGGCTCGAGAAAGATGGGAAGCTCACCGTGCTGGCAGACAAGTATCAGGGTAAGCGGCTGAACAGCCCTAACGATGCCGTCTACCGATCCGATGGCAGCCTTTACTTCACCGATCCGCCTTACGGGCTATTCGACGAGAAAGCGAAGGAACTGGATTTTCAAGGAATCTATCGGCTGGCCCCGGACGGAAAGCTCGCCCTGTTGAACAAAGGCATGTCGCGTCCTAACGGCCTTGCCTTTTCACCCGACGAAAAGACTCTCTACGTGGCGAATTCGGATCCTGAGAAAAAGATCTGGATGGCGTTTGACGTTGCTTCGAGTGGGACTTTATCCAAGGGCCGCGTCTTTTTCGACGCAACCGCCGAGAAAGAAGACGGCTTGCCGGACGGCTTGAAGGTGGATACCCAGGGCAACGTCTACGCGACCGGACCCGGGGGTGTTTGGGTTTTCTCGTCGGATGGCAAGCACCTGGGCACCATCAAACCGGCTGAAGTGCCGGCCAACTGCCATTGGGGCGACGCCGACGCAAAGACGCTCTACATGACCGCCCGAACCGGTTTCTACCGTGTGCGTTTGAGCATTCCTGGAATTCGGCCGTCCCTCTGAAAGCCAGAGCGAGAAAGAGCCGTTGCAGAAGAGCAGCTGCATACGACACAGCTTCCCAAACCGCAACAGTCGTGCCAATCAAGCGGGCGCCCACTCTAGGAAAGCGAATCGCGAAGCGTTTCTCGCAGGGCAGACCCGCACTTTTGCCGGTCTTCGGCAGCTCGAGAGTCGCACGGTACAAGGTTCGCGCCGCACTTATTCACCGTTGCCAGCTCAATCAACGCACCCGCAACCGCACTGCTCTGAATTCCAGTTCGGCCCAGTACGCTTCCGCTCTTGTCAAAGTCCTGAGCCCTCCTTGACGGTCGGGCTAACGAATAGCTTTCGTGCACTCCTCCGTAGCCCGCACGTCGGCAAGGGCTCCCTTCCTAGAGAAGTCGTGAAAGCCAGACAAGGCCTTGTCCTGCGGGGAGCCCCTGGGGAGCGGACGGGGCGACGGCGGTCGCCTCCGCCGCTTGCGGCGTCTGACCGCTCTCACCCTGCAGCCTCTCAGGACGCTTTGCAACTCCCTGCAAAGTCCAGGCCGGGAAGGCAGGGCCCGAAGTGCCGCATTTTGTCCTTGCTTTGTCGTTGCCAAGTCACTTCCAGGGGCGTACAGTAGGCTCCAATGCTATTGAAACGCCTATCCCCTTGCAGCGCGAGATGCACCAGTCAGTCGAAATGGGCCTGGAGACGGGCCGGCGGACCGCCGATTGCGAGCGAGAAGGAGACTCATCGCTCGCAACGATCAAGGCCGATTACGTGAAGGAATACGGGCGCTGCCTGGACGACTACTGAACCGCCAGGCGTTCTCGACGCGTCCTCCAGCTCGAGAGTTCAACGTTCCACCTCACCCACAAGCGCATGAATATGAACGTTATGAAATCCTTCGTTCTTAGCACACTGCTCGCGACTGTCAGCATAGTGATTTCGCTCACACTCGCCTATTTCGCCGATGTCCTTTTTGATTTGGGCTTAGGAGACGTAAATTAATAAACTGCACCAATTATGTTTGATGACGAGACGTGATGAGTTACGTTACCGCTGGATTTCTGGATGTGATCGTGTAGTTCCACTCGCCGTGAAAGTCGGCTGGCTTCAATTGAAGTCTTGCCATTTCATCTTTGGATACCCGGATACCTTTTTCATATGTCCCCAGGTCCAGGTCGGCCTGGATGGTCAATCCTGTCCGGGTGGTGGTCGAGGCGATCAGGTTGACGATCACTGCCAGACTGCTTAGCGGCCGACCCCGCCAATTTGCTGTGATGTGACAAGACATGCGATGTTCAATCTTGTTCCACTTGCTGGTGCCGG
>VFZK01000579.1 GCA_016871215.1 Acidimicrobiia bacterium
TGCACCACTGGCTGGTCCACTGGCTGGTCTACCTTTCCTGATAATCTCCCAGCCTTTATTACCTGACGCGTTCAGATTTGTCCAGCACTTTGTGCGCTGTTGCAGGTTATTTCTCCATGCCTCCTTAATCACGGTCCGGTGGATCGTACTGGACTTCAAGCGAGCCGGCTTTTCTCCCATGGCCACGCGGAACGAGTCTCCGAGATGGCAGACCATCTGATGAGAAGACATTCGCCCCCATTTTCGGAGGCTGTCGTGACGAATCGTTCTGAGACGCGCCACCAGGCCCGACTTGTCGTGTGGGTTAGCGAGGCTCCGCATAAGAACACCGCAGGCTGTTGACCGATCATGCCGCCAAACTGCCTGCCAGTCGCCGAAACAGGATCTTGTCACAGTCGTGAGCCATTTCTATCCCTTTAGCTTCGGGCTACTGAACAGCCGAGCGAGCAGTCTACAGGCCGGGCGTTGGCAAGGACTCGACCTCGGCTCACGGACTTACGAGACGTTGACGGGACCCCGTTCCTCGGCCAGATCCGGTATAGTATCCCCTGACGGCAACCGAAACTCTTAATAAAAGTGCGGTCAGCGGGATTCCCGGAATCCTGATCCCTCGGCCCGTCGACGCTGGAGTCCCCCAAAGGTCTTTCGCTGCGATCCTGGAAATCTTGTCCAAGGAGAACACCCGCCATGATGGAAAGAAGGGACTTCTTACGATTTGCGGCAGCCCTTCCAGCCACGTTGGCCGGTGCGAAAAACGTTAGGTCGCGTTCGGCTTCTCGGTGGGAAATCGTCTACAAGAGTCCACATCCCAAGCCGAACGACCTCGACATTAACTCCGAGGGCTTGTGGATTCTCGATCAGGGGCCCGAGAGCTGGGTGTCTCTGGTCGATGTAGCGAATGGCAAGGTCATTCGAGAGTTCAAGACCGACGTCAACGCCGGCAGCGGCGTGACCGTGGATGAGCACGGAGTGATGTGGATCTCGTCAACCCACAACAGCCTCATGGTCAGCTGCAGCCCGAAAGACGGGAAGACGATCGCAAAGTACTGGACACCCGGAGCGGGCCGCATCTACCAGAAAAAGGGTGATGCCGAAGCTCGGCGCAGCAAGCTCAAGCCCGCCTACCCTCCAGATCCCGCTGAGGCCAGCACCGACGCTGGCATCAAGAGCGGCCTTCCTTATGGCCAGTTGCCGCTCGATACACACGACGGCAACGGCGGCACCGGAGCGCACGGCATTGTGGCCAAGGATGGAATGCTGTATTTCGTCGTTCCTCCGGCTCGCTTCTTGGTTGTCATCGACCCGAAGAGCTGGATTGTACAGAAGACCTGGCCTGTTCCCGGAAGCCGGCCTCACGGTCTGACGTGGGACGAGAATCGAGAGACGCTTTGGAACGCCGATTCCAACCTCAACGCGTTCTTTCGTTTCGATCTTAGCGGCAAGATTCTTGAGACCATCCAACTTGCCGACGATTCGCCCGTCATCCATGGCGCAACGCTGCACCAGGGCTACATGATCTGCTGCGACGATGTCGGCTGGATCTGGCGCTTTAGGATATGACCGCACGAGGAAGCGACGCCACGGTCCGGCGGCTCGCCGCATCTGAGGGTCAGCAACCTGCCGAAGCGTTCCGAAGGTCAGCCACCGTCAAGGCTTCCTGAACTGCTGCTCCCACTGCCTGACTTCCGGGAATCCCAGCAACTCGTCTAGCTCCTCGAAAGTGGCGATGTCGTTCACGTAGGACTCCGGTGAAGCCCCGCGCCTGAGTGCCTGCAGAGCGGTTTGCACAGCCCGCACGGAGGCCATGAGGGTCGTAAGAGCGTAGGCAGCAATCTTGAAGCCCAGCCGCTGCAGCTCCGGGGCGGGCAGGAGTGGAGTCTTTCCTCTTTCGATCTGATTGATCATGAGCGGCCCTTCCAGTGAAGCGCCGATCTGTTGGATTTCCGTGTTCGTCGTCGGAGACTCGACGAAGAGAATGTCGGCCCCGGCAGCTTTGTAGAGGCGGGCTCGGCGGAGTGCCTCTTCCAGGCCAAGCACCGAAAGGGCGTCGGTTCTCGCAATGATCTGAAAGGCATCGCTCCGGCGTGCAGCTACGGCCGCTTCCACTTTGCTAACCATTTCCTCGGCTTCCACCAGGCGCTTGCCGGGCGTGTGGCCGCACTTCTTTGGAATCTCCTGATCCTCCAGCTGGATCGCTTGAGCTCCAGCCCGCTCGAATTCCTGGACCGTGCGACGCACGTTCGCAACGCCGCCAAAGCCGGTGTCGCCGTCGGCGAGCACGGGGATTTGCACGCAGCGCACCAGGTGGTGCAGGCGCTCCAGCATCTCCGAAAACGAGATCAGCCCTGCATCGGGCAAACCCAGGTGAGAAGCAGAGTGGCCGTAACCCGACAGATAAACTGCTTCGAAGCCTGCCTTCTCGACAAGCTTGCCAGACACCATGTCGTAAGACGCGGGAACAACCAGAATCGAATCGCGCTGGAGCAGTTGCTTCAGGCTGTGGTTTGTCACCATCCCATTGCACCCATCAACGACGCGCGAGTT
>VFZK01000580.1 GCA_016871215.1 Acidimicrobiia bacterium
CCGCGCTGCCCAACACCTCTTGCACCATCTCATCGTCCCGCACGTATCTCACATGGTGCATTCGCGCAAAACCTAAGTAAAACATCAACACGGTCCCCATCACGAATTGGGCATTACTCAGACTCGCCGGCTGCCGCTTGACCGTTAGCTTCTCGTACAGCAGCTGCACAAACTCCAGCTTCTCCAACAACGCCGCCAGCGGTAACAGGCCGCCGTACGGGGTCAGCACCCCGCCTCCAAAGTCGTACCGGGTGGCCGCCCCGATTTTATTGGCTTTCCCCCGCGTTCTTTCTTTTCCGCTCGCAACGGCCTTTTCAGACCTCGGCGCTTTTGCTATCTTCTCCATTCGGGAGTGCTCCTTTCCTTGATCGCTCTATCAAGTCTGGATAGGTCGTCTTTGCAAACCGCCTATCCTAGGGCACTCCCGCTTTCCTTTCAATCCCTCCGTTCCGGTTCAGTCGCTATAAGCCCGCTCGGCGCATAATCTGGGTACCATCTCACCGGCCCCAAGCTGTATTTAGAGGCTCACCGCATTCTGGATGTCCCGGAAATTCTCGAATTGGCCTGGCCCAAGAACATCGAGATGCTTTACATCTTCTGTCTGGCGCTGCATTCCGAGATCACGGTCAAGTTTCTGGGGTTTTTCATTGGAATGCTTCTCTTACTTTCTATTTTCGCAGCGGGGAGACGCTTCTTTAGCACCCAACTGGGTTTGATCGCTGCGGCGCTTTTTGTGTCGGTTCCCGTCGTGTTGTTCGAACTGCGGTCCGTCTATATAGATGTCCCAATCGCCTTTTTCTGCTTTCTGAACATTTACGCCTTGATTATCTGGATGCGGGGTGGCGGTAGAAGATGGTTGGTCCTGTCTGCGTTGTTCTTGGCGATGGCAGCCGGAGCCAAGTACAACGTGCTTTTCAATGTGGTTGCGGCAACGGCGTTGGTGTGTTATCAGCTGAGGATTCATGAAAAGCTTACCACATTCCGGGCCCTGCTTCGCGCGCTGGCTTACGCCGGTGTTGCTGTCAGTGGACTCATTCCCTGGCTGATTGTGACTTACACCTACACAGGCGATCCGTTGTTTCCTTATCTTTCCGGGGACCCGTTGTTTTCTTTTCTCAAAAACTGGTTCCCCTCCGATCGGTGGGAGCTGTACAACCCGGCCGTCGTCAGCTCTGGCCTGCATCGCTGGGGCTTTCCACTGAGCTGGAGCAATCTCCTCCGCACGCTTTGGGAGATGCATTGGGATGACGTGCGATTCTGCGGCAGACCCGGTCCCTTTTTCGTCCTCTTGATGCCGCTCCTACTTGTCGCCTTCAGACTCCACCCGGTCCTGGCTCGGCTGCTTGCCTATTCGGTCATTTACCTGGGTTTCTGGCTGGTTACAACTCCCGCCAACCGCTATCTGATCACGACAATGCCCTTGCTGTGCCTCGTCTGCGCAGGGTTGCTACAGGCCTTCCTGCAAGTGCAGACGCCCGTGCAGCGAGGGGGTCGCGCGATTGTGGTGAGTTGCTTGGTGCTGATGGCTTTTTACAATCTTCCTTTCCTCTTCCAATTACGGCAGAACGGCAAGAGTTATTTCAACCCAGTGCTCGATACTTACGCCCGAAAGTTCTTTGTGGAACCGTATAGCCGGGAGAGCTACCTGAACCAATTTCTCTGGAGTTTCTCGGCGATTGACTTCATGAACTCGTTGCCCGAAGTGAAAAGAGTGCTGTATGTCGGATTTCACGATGGCCCGCCTCTCTATTACGCCAATTTCCCGATGGTGTACAACGAACTCAAGGTGTACAACCAATTCGTGCAAGAAAGCAGCGCGGCCAGACTCTTGGAACTTCTTCAAGAGAACAACATTTCTCACTTGATCGTTGAACAGCTTCACGGTATGGGTTCGTTGCTCACGTCGCCGCAGTCAGCCTTTGTTCGTGGGCATTTAAGGCTGCTATGGAACCAGAACGCGGTTTCGGTTTACCAAGTGAGCCCGAAGCCGCTGCCCCAGGAAGAGTCTGAGGTATGGAGTTACCTGCCCGAACGGATGCTCGATGCCCGCGTCACCTGTAGAAGAGGCTGGCGTGTCCACCCGCCCAGCACTTATCTGGGCGTCTTTGCAGCGTTCACCGAGCCGCGCTTTTGTATCGTCACCTTGGACCGGCACCGAATCCGAATTCCCGTGGAAATTCCCGACAACGCCAGTCTCCAGTTTGGCTTGGGCGTGAGAAGACACACTCTATCGACTGGGTTCGTCTGCAACGTAACCGTGAGAGACGCTTCGGGGGCTGATCACCGAGTCTTTTCTCGTTATCTGAACCCTGGGGTACGGTTCGACGATCGCGGCTGGCAAGACGAGGTGGTGGATCTCAGTTCTTTTGCCGGCCAGCACGTCGAGGTGACCCTGAGTGCTAAGGCGTAACAGTTCAGGTGGGCCTACCGTCTCGGTGTGGTGCTGAGCCGCTGAGGCAGATCAGTGAGGTTGTCGGCGGCGACGCCTGGAGTCGCGGCGGCGCTGCCGCCTGTTTTCGATGCGATTGCTTT
>VFZK01000581.1 GCA_016871215.1 Acidimicrobiia bacterium
TTCTGCCGCACCGCTGGATCGTGGAACGGACCTTTGCCTGGCTAGGCCGTTATCGCCGACTCAGCAAGGACTACGAGTATTTGCCCGAAACCAGTGAGGCTTTCATCAAGATCGCCATGATTCACCTGATGCTCCGCCGCCTGGCGCAGCATTCAGAGGGTTTTTAAACACCCTCTGAGACAAAGCGGCTCTGGATCTCAGTCTTCTAAAGCTGCGGTCCGGCTACATCTCCCGAGGCTATCTGGATGCCACCGCCGAGGTAGAATCCCTGGTCTCCGCAAACAAGCTGGCCTCGGTCTCGATCAAGGTAGTCCCGGGGGTTCAATACCGGCTGGACGGTATTGAAGTCTTCGACAGCTTCGCGTCGACCCGTCCCAGGACTCCACCAGGACATTCCCCGGTGAAGGAACTGTGTCGCTGTCTGATCGAGAAACGTATCCAGGCCGAGCGCCGCGGGATCGTCGATTTCGGGGCACGTCTGCTGGCCCAACGAAGCGAGGCCGGCAGTGAAGGCTCAGCCGGCGGACGTGCGTCGCTCTCCGTACGAATTGACGCCGGTCCCGCCTATCGCGTGCGGAGAATCGATTTCCAGGGCAATCGTCATCTGAGTGACCTGACATTGAGAAGATCGCTGCTGCTTTCGGAGGGTGAGAACTTCGATCGTGCCCGCCTGCAACGAAGCCTGACACGCTTAAACCTAACGGGATTGGTTCATCCGGTCAGCAATGTCGAAGTGCGGCGAGACTCGATCCAGAAAGCGGTGGATCTGACCATCTCCGTTCGCGAGAGGGACAAAGGCGGCTGGTTGCTGCGCGCACCGGTATGGGTCAGGCTCGCCCGCGACTTCCGGCTTTCCGCAGGTTCGCGCCTTCCCTCTTGGGGGCCATCCTACCTCGAGCTCTCGACTCATTTCGTCACGCTGAGCCTCGCAAGCCCCCTGGCGGGACTTCCCTTGTCCGTTTTGGATCCCACGCGCCTTTCGATCGGTCTGGAACGCCCCTATCTGCCGGGGCAAGCGTGGAGATCGGGGTTTCAGGTTTGCCCTCAACGCTCGTGGCGCCACGCGCTGTTCGCCTCGAGCCTGCTTCAACTCAGGCCGCGCCTTCGCGAGAGGTTACAGGAATACCCGGACTTGCACGTTCCTCTATACTGGAGCACCGCTTCCTCGGATGCGACGCGCAGGCCGGCCAGCGGCGTCTTGGTTTGCCGCCCTGCACGCAAACCACGGCGCTTCGTGAGCTCTCTTCAAAGCGCGGCTGAATGGCTTCTCGCGCTCGAATGATGAGCGTTCAGAACAGCGATTCGCTGATGTGACAACCGGCGGCAGCGCGGCGGCCCATGTCATCGAGGGATTTGGTGAACGATGAGTTTCCCCGGCTGCAGATCGGCGCGGTCGACATTGTAGGGAAGAGGAAAAGGCGTATTCGGTTTGGCAGCGGGATACTTGGGGACGATGTATTTCTGGATCAGCAGATCGACGATTGGCTTTGGAATTTCCCGTTGATCCAGCATTACCTTTGAGACTTCGTAGCTGCCGGTGCCGTTTTGAGTTTTGATGCTAGCCACCACGTCCAGCACGTGCTGGCCACGCAGCAGCGCGCTCAGCAAAGGATTCGGTCTGGCGCTGCCGGTGTCGAGTGCGTCGAAATCGATGCGAGCACCACCGGCCAGCAATCCCTGCTCGAGCCGGATCGCCACCTGGTCCAATCCTTTCGGAAACAGCGGCGCCAGCTCGTGCTGCAGATACGCATCGATTTCGGACTGCTTAAACTCCACCGTGTTCGCTTTGTGTGTCTTCTCCCCAGCGGCTAACATCTCCAGCTTGCGGGAGAACGAGTCCGCCTCCGAACGGCTGGGCCGGGCGCTCAACCCTGCGGCCTGTTGACGCGGATACAGCAGATACCAGCTGAGGCTGCCAACAATGGCCAGCCCGGCCAGGATGGAGAGCTTCCTGAACATAGGCGTTCCTCGCGGGGTCTGACTCGTGGGCCAGTGCCACTCGGTCCGGGTCTCCGGCCTGTGGCCAAGTCTTTGATGCTTCAAACCTGCGAACACTGCGCTCGAACATATTCCTTTGAGACGTCCGGCTGGCAGATTTCGGTTGCTTGTTCGGCCAGGTCGCAGCGAGAACGATTGGACTAGTATTACTTTGTTAAGTCTCTTCGGGTGGCGCATACATCGTGCTTTGCAATGTATGCGTACCGTACGCACACATGACAAACTGCGCCATGTGTGCGCCACCCAAAGTGTCGGGACAAGACTTAACACAGTAATACTAGATAAGCCTTCTGTTAATAACTATGACATTGAGACTTCTTCATCCATTTTATACCGCCAGCGGAAGACGACGGGATGCTGGTTGAGAGTTTCGATGTGTTGACGCAGGCGGTTGACTAGTTCCTCTTTGCTGGTGACTCGAATTCCCCGCAACACGGTGCGGGTGAGCTTGCTGAAGAAGACTTCCACCAGATTAAGCCAGGAACCATGTTTGGGGGTAAAGACAAACTGAAAACGCTGCGGTC
>VFZK01000582.1 GCA_016871215.1 Acidimicrobiia bacterium
ACTGACTCCCGGGTGGATCTTCCTAAGAGTGAAGAAAATTGAAATCGGTCACTACCAAAAACTCCCGTTACTGAACTGACATGAACAACTTGCAGACACTGTAGGCTCGAACAGCTGGACACTAGTGTTTCCAGAAAACGAATCAAGCCTTTTTTTTCTATGTTTTGCCCGGAGTGATTCGAACTCTAGGACATCTGTTCCATCATCACCTGCTCGGATCGTGCACTGGCAGGCTCAAGATCGAGGGCGACCGGATTTCATTCTGGTCGCCTGGCAATGCGCGCGCTGGTTTCACGCGCCCGGTCAAACAGATTTCCAGTGTCCAGCTGGATGAGAAGCTTGTGATTGAGTTCAAGGACAAGACCTATCGTTTCGAAGCATTGGCTCGCGACTCCGCCAACAGCCGCCGCCTGGCTCCGTTCTGCGACCAAATCAAGCGGCAGAAAGCTGTCCCGCCCAACTCCCCTCGAGGAGGCCAGTGATCGACCTGGACGACTTGGCTTACCAAGCGAGCTCGACTCGGCGTCTGGGGCCGGGTGGAATTGATAGCGCAACTCCGTTTTAATGAATTGCGGTGACCGAGCGCACGGAACCAACTGCTGATTCGCAGGTCGAACCTCCCCAAAATGCGGCAGGGCCGAAACTCCAAAAGAGCCCAATCTCCCCTGTAATGCCTTGTGGCTTACCGCTCAGCCATCGGCAAATCGGGCAGCAACGCTGCGAGGCAGCAGTCGTAGAAAGGCTGCACACCACTCCTGACTGCGCCCAGCCGGAACAGGTGCATTTAGACACCCGACGGCTGCATTCATCAGTAGTCAACCCATCCCATATCTTGCATGACGATGAGGACCCAGGAGGGGCTCCACGGGCCTGAGCGGCCTTTGTTCTTGTTGCCGCTCAGGGCGTGGCTCGTGGACATGATGGAGGCCAGCAGAGCAACCAGGGCAAACACCCGGAATCCCCGGGAATTGAAATGACGATCCACCACTGGGGCAAGACTGATCAGCCAGAAGGGAATCAACCAGAAAAGCCATCGTGCACCCTGGCAAACGCCGCCGTAGTTGTTCGTCTTGAACGTGTAGAAGAGTAGCAAACCAAACGTCAGGAAGATGCCCATGCGTTGGATCGCTGCCAACGCAGGTTTCCGTTGAGCCATGCCGTAAAACGCGATCAAAAAAACCGGCGTCAGACTAAAGATTCCGTGGTGACCCACCAGCAGGTTGAACAGGTAGAACCATTTCGGCTCGTGGGCCGCGTCGATGCCGCGAGGACTGCGCCAGTAACTGCCTTCGTATTGATAGTAGTCCGTGTTGAAGTAGAAGTAATAAGGAAGCAAGCCACCGGTAGAGAGATAGGTGGTGTATGCGTAAGCTACAGCGATCACGGCCGCAGGCGGCAAAAAGTACTTCAGCGTCTGCCAAGGGTGGGTTCGGAACAGCCAGCCCATCAGGAGCAGAGCAAACAGGAGGGCGACCATTTCGTTGGCGACGGCCCATGCAGTAAACAGCCCGCACAAAGTGAAGTAGCGCCAGGCGGTCTGCCCGTCATAGCGAATGCGAATCGCACAGTAGAGCGCAAAAAAACCTGCCCAAGCCGCTTGCGTATGATTGTTCAGCGCTGTGCTGTAGGGCGTCAAATACGTGCCGAAGGCTGCAACGGCGACGCAAAACAGGCGGGCAGGCAGGCCGATCTGCAACCTCTCGAGCAATCTTCCGTAGAGAACGATCAGCAGGCAGAAGGGAACGACGTTGACCAGCAGCAGGAGGAATCGGGTGACAATGTGCGCCTGGCGAGGAATCGCCCATCCGGTTGCTGCCTCGACAAGCCAGGCCAGACCGGCCAGGACCGTTGGCATGAGCGGAGGTTTGCTGGAGTAGAATTGCCCGTCACGACGGACCTTGTCGATCGTGGGATAGGGGGCTTCATCAATCACGTAACCTTTGCCGTTCGTCAGGCTCCAAACCGTGTTCCAGCGAGATCCGTCGTTCGCTCCAGAAACCATCTGCAGCCGAAGCATCACGCCCAGGACGACTCCCGACGCCAGCAAGGCAAGAAGCATCGTAATCCACCGGTCTTCGCTGGCTTGGAGCTTGTCTTCGGAAAACACCGCCACCCTCCCTAGATCTCGATCAACCTCGCGTCACCTGCTTCTAGCTGAAACCCACCCGCTCGGCAATTCTATAGCCGCGCCCAGGATCGTTCCCATCGCGCCCGAGCCTCGACACAATCAACTCTGCCACAATGCCCGCCGCCATCATCTGCGCTCCCAGCAAGAGCGAAGCTGTCGAGTAGATCAACACCGGACGTGTGCCAATCGGACGGTGCCCCGTCACCCAGAGCCACGCGAGATAAGCCAAGCCTAGAAGGCCTGCGCCGGAAGCGATGAGGCCCGTCGTGCCCAGAAAATGGAGCGGGCGCTCGCCAAACAAGGTCAAGACACGCACGGTGATCAGATCGAGCAAGCCCTTAACAAAACGCTCCACGCCATAGTTGGATCTACCGTGTAATCGAGGACGGT
The DNA here is from genome assembly GCA_016871215.1 of Acidimicrobiia bacterium. Lineage (GTDB taxonomy): Bacteria > Acidobacteriota > Terriglobia > Versatilivoradales > Versatilivoraceae > VFZK01. Next base: position 2,519 of record VFZK01000582.1, read on the forward strand.
G
>VFZK01000583.1 GCA_016871215.1 Acidimicrobiia bacterium
TGCGTTTCAATCGGAGTCGACAGGGGAGACCTCGCTGTTGGTCTGGGTTCCCATGTTCTTTTAATGCATCGAATCTCACTTGTCCAGCGGTTTCCGATCTATCATCGGATTTTTAAACACCCTCTTAATGCAAACGCACTGGGCGTCGAACTCTTGCTAGGAAACCATGAAGAACCCGTCGCGGGGACCAAGACGGCACTACATCTTGCTGGGCACCTGAATGCCAAGCAGGTCCAGTCCCAGGAGCAGGCGCGCGTGGATGATTTGCGTCAGCGCCAACAGGAATCGCTTTCGCTGAGGCTCCGGTTCGATCATGATGCGATGCTTGTGGTAGAAATTGTTGAAAGCCTGCGCGAGGCTGAAGAGGTATTTGGCCACAGCGGCTGGCTCGGCCAACTGGATCGCAAGAGGGATCTGAGTCTCAAGTTGAGCCGCCAGATAGGTGAGCTTCCACAGTTCGTCGTCAATGCCTTTCGCCAGGAAAGAGTCGAGTGAACCGTTTTCGATGGCCCCACGCACGGCAGTTGCGTTGCAGGCAGGGTCGTCCTCCTGGACTTTGCGAAAGATGTTGTTGGCTCGCACCACCGCATACTGCACATAGGGCCCGGTCTCCCCTTCGAAACTCAGCGCCTCTCTGAAGTCGAAGGCGATCACTGAATTGCGGGTGTACTTCAGAAGGAAGTAGCGCAGAGCACCGATCGCAATGGTTGTCGCAATCTGTCGCTTCTCCGTCTCTGGGAGGTCGGCGTGGCGGCTGGCCACTTCCTGGAGAGCGTTTTCGATGAGCGTGTCGATCAAGTCGTCTGCCTTGACTCCGAGACCTTTTCGTCCAGAGACTTCAACGTAAGGACGCTGCTTGTCTTCCTCTGACAGTTGAATCCCCAGATCCTCGCAGCATCGCGGCGACAGTGCCACCATCTCGTAGGAGAAGTGCGTGGAACGATCTGCCTGCTCCTTGAAGCCGAGGGCGCGCAGGCCGGCAACGACGATGTTCTGCAGATAGGCCTGCCGCGAATCGATGACGTTGTAGACCTCGGACCCGCCTCCAAAGCTTGGACTCTCGATTTCCCGGTTTCCCTGAGCATTCGTCATATAGGCGACGTGGCCGCTGGCGTACTGGTGGAAGGGGTGATAGAAGAAATCCATCCCAAGCAGCCCAAGCTTCCACAGCTGGTAAGCAATGTCTTTCCCCACATAGGTCACGGTGCCGTTAGACCGGACGATCACCTTGTCTTCGTCATGCTCTGTTTCGCTGGCTGGGTCGAGCGTTGCGCCCCCGTTCTCGGAACTTTTCTCCGCGGCCCGCATGACCCAGCAGCCCTGATTCTTGCCGGAAGACTCGAGATGAATCGCACCATGCTTTTTCAGCAGTTCGAAGGCGTGGTTCCAGAACTTCAGGTGGAGAATGTCGCTTTCCTTTGGCAGCAAGTCGTATTCGACACCCAGCCGCTGCATCGTCTTCAAATGGCATTCGACGATGCGATGCGACACATACCGCGCCAGTTCAGCGGTTTCATTGTTGCCTTCTTCGATGTGCCGCAAGGCCGCGCCACGGAGCAGCGCGTTTTCCGGCTTCCGCTCGTAGAACGATGAGACGTTGGCGTAGAGGTCCCAGCAGTAATAGTCGAATTTGCCGGGTATCGTCTGAATCTCCGCCAGCGTCTTATTCTCCATGCGCTGAAACCCAACGACGACATCGGCAACCTGCACGCCGGTGTCGTCGATGTAGTTCTGCACTTCCACTTGGCGGTTGGTTGCGCGCAGCAGCCGCGCGAAGGTATCGCCCAGCACGGCGTTGCGCAGATGTCCGATATGTGCCGCCTTGTTCGGATTGATGTTGGTATGCTCGAGAACGATTTTCCCACCGCCGGTCGATTTAGGCGTGGTGCTGCGTGCCTGGAAGAGTTGTTTGAAGAATGTCGCGCGATCGAGGAAGACGTTGATATAACCGGGCCCGGCAACTTGGATTTGCGACACCCCATCGATCGGTCCAGCGGCGCTGGCGATTTCGGCAGCGAGCTGGCGTGGCGCTTTGCGCGCTGCTTTGGCTAGCTCAAAACAGAACGGGAAAGCCAGGTCGCCCATCTCGGTCTTCGGCGGCTGTTCTACGATCAACTGGGCGAGGCGGTAGCCATAACGGCTTTCAACATGAGCAGCCAGACGTTGTTTGATGGATTCGATCAAAGCAGCAAGCATGCGCTCATCCTTCGGCGGAGAGTCGAAGCGATTCCGAAAAACGCTGCATCCTAGCACACTTCAAGCATCGCCTCGAAAACAGGCTCTGCGAAGGTGTGAAGCGGTCGAGAGGCAGACACGGCGTTCTCGCGGCTCTGCGTTCGTTCCTTTTGGACCTGCCAACCTGGCGCGGGGTGTGCGACAAATTTGTGGGTGAATTTTAGCTGGCCCGTCGGGATTCCCAGAAGTCTTCCCATAGGTTGCTTAGGTCCAGACAGCGCAGAGCCGAGATGGCATTGGCGCCGCGCAAGGTCCAGT
>VFZK01000584.1 GCA_016871215.1 Acidimicrobiia bacterium
GTCCTGAGCGTCACGCTTTTCGAGAAAACCCCGATTCTACGGGCTTTCTCAGCCACCGACCCCAAACAAGAAAAAGGCAGTTCCTGTAACCAGTTGCATCTATTCAACTAACGTTGGGACAGTAGTGTGGGCTGGATGAGGGATGACTGCCACCATCGGCGCGATGGTGGCAGACGCCAGACGGGAATCTGGGCCAGGCTCGCGGTGCAGCGTCATGGGCTAGTTTTGGGCTATTATTACTTTGTTAAGTTCTGAAGCCATTCTTCAGGGGTGGGACGCCCGTGGCTGGAGATTGGACGTTCTCAATTGAGCAGCCGGCCTCCGGACGGCGACCAGAATCCCGCCCAGCAACGGTCGCCGTCCAAAAGGGCCGCTCCCACGTTCACAATCTGCCGCTTCGTTGCATAGCTGTGAATCGTTGGCGACGAAGCATGGAGCGTGGCCCGTCCCAAGAGCAAGGAGCCATAGCGATGCGTCTCTTGGTGAACCTCATACTTTGAAAAATGTCCAATCTCCAGCCACGAGCTAGAAGCGCGTGCAGTAAAGCACGTGAGTGCTTCACAATGCCCGGGAAAGCGGGCATCTAGGCTTGGAGCTTTCAGAAGGTACAAGTACGCGGCCTGTGTGCAGGTTTCCAGCCTGCCAAGCACCAGGAAGCGGGTTGCTGGCCGCACTGGCGTGAGGCACTACCAGCGCATGAACGCCACGCGCATGTCCCTGTGGGAAATGGAGAAACTTCAGGCACGGGCGGGACGCCTGTGCCACGTGGCTTGGGCATCTTGCCCATGTGGCGCATAACCCGTCACACCCGCGATCTATGCACAACACAGAACTTAACACCGTAATACTAGCCCGGTGGCACTTTGCCATCGTACGGGTGATTCAGGAATTGCCGAGCCTTCTCGTGGCTCGGAGTCGCAGGGCTCAGGGCAAGAGTGGCTTGGTAGGCTGCCACGGCTCCTGGCCGGTTTTTCAGAAGGTCGCGTGCTTGGCCCAGCGTCAAATGGGCTGCGGCTCGAACGAGCGGAATGGCCTTGGCGTCGCGTGTGGCTTCCTCGGCTTCCACGGCCGCTTCGCCCGCGCGGCCACTTCCCATCAGGGCTAGCGCGAGGCGGAGGCGAATCTCGCCAGTGGAAACTGCAGCGTAGCCCGCGTGCTTGTCCGTTATGCGAAGAGTCATCAGTCTGAAGGTCTTGGCCGATTCCTCGTGTTGCCCTAAACCACTCTGGATGCGCCCGATGACGAGCGCCAACAGAGAATCTTGCGGAAACTTCTGCAGAATCTGGTTGGCAATCGAAAGGGCTTCCGTCCAGTTCTCCTCCCGAATGTGGCACAGAACTAAGCCCAACCGCGCGTCGTCACGCACGTAGCGCCCTTCGCGTGCGGCAAGTTCCACGTACTTGCGGCCTTCTTCTTTCGACACACGGTATCCCATGATCTTTAGCAGCATGCGTGTCAAGAACCCCCGGGTGCCCAGCAGATGCATGTGCATGCCCATCGAGAAATACGGATCCTTGAAGTTTGGATCGAGTTTGGCCGCCTTCTCCATACCATCGAAGGAACGGTCCGCCGGGCCCTTCGCAGCCAAGTATTTCTTGTCGACCGAAGCTATGAAAACGCTCTGGCTACCCTCGGCCATTCCCATCCAGAAATGACCTTCCGGGTCGTTGGGGCGCGCGGCGATCATCGCCCCTGCTTTCTGCTTCATGCGGCTGATGGCGGCATCGAACTGGCTGCGGAGTTCCGGTGGGAAAGCCATTGTTGGGGCCGGAGAGTAAGGGTCGGCTGGCAGGCCGAACGCAGTCGTCAACAGGCTGTTCTGCGAATACAGCGTCTTCATCCAATAGCACGTCGCCAAATACAGATAGGTCCTGGGGTTGTCCGGATCGATACGGATCGCGTCTTCGAACTGCTGAGCCGCCCGGTCGTAGTCGACCGCATACATTGTGCTGACAGCAGGGTCCAAGGCCGCTTCGTAGGCCCCTTTTGCCGAGACAGCAGAAACAAACAATGGACCCGCTGAGAGGATGGCGAGCAAGATGAGCTGCCGAAAAGAGATCATAAAGGTTTCCTCTTTGTTGCACCTGACCGGCTGCCGTCTAATCTAGCATCCAGACTCGCAAAACTCCACGTTCCCATGGTGTCGCTTAAAGGCCCGACGAAGGACTCAGACCCTCGTGCCATCGGTCAGCAGAATGTGTGTCATGCCCATGTCGCAGTCGCCTTCGACCGCCTCCTCTGGCGCCGGGATGCCAGAGGCAATAGCATACGATGGAAGAACAAGGAATTGTGTTGCAGGGCAGGGGTGCAATTGGAAGTGCGAGTCAAATTCCGGCATCCGCATTGGGGAGAGAATTTCTGGGATTGACGATTTTGTGCGGGACAAATCAGTCGGAATTCTATAAATAAACATGGGTCACTCTACCGAAA
>VFZK01000585.1 GCA_016871215.1 Acidimicrobiia bacterium
TTTCGGTAGAGTGACCCATGTTTATTTATAGAATTCCGACTGATTTGTCCCGCACAAAATCGTCAATCCCAGAAATTCTCTCCCCAATGCGGATGCCGGAATTTGACTCGCACTTCCAATTGCACCCACTTCACGAGGCAACGCCGACAGCAGGCGGCGCCGTGCCCGTAGCGTCAGCTGCAATGACAACTCTTGCCAGGCCGCGTCTTTCAGACGCCCACGCCCGGCGAGCCGCCGCGCTTGCCAAGTAGCACTGAGGTCAGCCAGCTCGGCAAAGTAGGGGCTGGGCCACACCTCGCATCCCATTTGCTCCAGGCGCTGGAACAGGTGACCGTTCCCCGATGGATTGATGCGTGTGTAGACATCGCCGGCTACTCCGACAACCGGACGGTCTCCCGGCGTGCCGAGCCTGGGAAACCCCATCATCGCGGCGACAGCCTGCGAAAGCACGCCATTGATTCGCCTTCCTCCAACGACCGTCTCCACGAGCCGGCACATCGACTCGGCGAGGCACCGGTCCGCCGCTCCAAGGAAGCGTTCATAGGGCCGCAAGCGCACTGCAAGCGTGGAAAGCACGTCCGTTGCGAGCAGTCCTTGGTAGAGCCGCAGCAAGGCAGGGATTCCCACCAACCTCTCCAGCTGTTCCAGTGTTGCTTCCCATACCTCGAGTCGACTGGCCAGCCCTCGGCGTTGCAGCAGAATGCGGAATGCGTCCCCATATTGCCTCAGAAGGCATGAAGCCGGACAGATCGGCAGCAACAGCACATCTCCGTCGTCAGAAGGATCCTCCTGAGCGAAGCGGACCAATTGGCCGGCCAGGACGGTATAGGGATGACACTCACGGCCAGAAGAATGCTGCTCGCCCAGCTGCAAAGTGCGTTCGTCGGATTCCGGGAGGACCTTGCAGTTGTGGCCTTCGGAACGAAGCACCGCAGCATAGACTCTGGCGTGGTCTGAGAAATTGGGGATGAAGAATCGTTTTCCCACGGGCAGCGGCCGAGGGCCCGGAGTCACAGCCGGCATCGTGATGCTTGCCTTGTGGCTGCGCAGGTGCGCCTCGATCTCGTCTGCAAGCGCTTCCAGGCGGGTCACCAACCCAGCCTCTCCCCGGTGTTCGTCAAACTCAAGGAGAAGCCGCGGCCGGCCGGCCAGCGGTTCTTCCAGGTGTTTGACCAAGAAAGCATCCAGACCGCATCCATAGCTCGAGACTAGAATCGGAAACAGCCGCGAATCCCGGCGGATGATTTCCAGGGCTCGCAACTGTTCCCGGTTATAAAACCAGGGCACCGTCTCCCACCGTTCGTCCAGCTGGATTGTGTCGAGGGGAAGAAGATCCGAAGGGATCGCGGGCAGACCCAGCCGTTCCAGGTGCCGCGCTAACGACAGGTTCAAGAAGGCATCATGGAGATTATAGGGACGGCCCAGCACAACGACGGCTCGATCGAAAGAACTGAGCAACGCCGCTTCACCCAGGCGTTTTCGGGCCGCGAGATACTCCGCGTAGGAGGTCTTCGCCTTGGCTAGGGCACGCAACACCGCGTCGACCGGACGATGCAGCGCTTCTGCCAGCGACAAAACCGGTTCGATTGCGTCGAAAAGTCCGTCGCCGAGCGCAAATTGGGCTGAGATAAGTTGTCCCTTCAGCTCACAACGCAGCATGTCGGGGAGTTGCTGTACAAAAAAGCAGGTGTGCGACGGTTCGCGCCGCTTTCGACCCGGACATTCGAGAACAGTGGGCAGGAACACCCGGTCTGTCTCGCCCGTGGCCAGCAGAGCTTTCGCTTGAGCAATCGCCGCCTTGATCGGCAGACAAACTTTGGCTGGAACACCACGAGCATACTCTTGCACTCCAGCCGAGGTTGTCCAGCTCGCGATCACCGATTCGTAGCCCAGCTCGGCAAGAAACCGGGTCCAGAGCGGGAGAAACTCGAGATTCAACAAAGTGGAAAGCAATCCCAGCTTGGGCTTCGAGGTAGCCGCTTCTCCGTTCGAGCTCAAATAGCTTTCCAGCAGCGCCTGGCGCGCTGCGAAGAGTTCGGGAAACGGTCTTGGAGGGTTGGGCACGTCGCGGTCTCGTTGCGAAAAACGCTCACAGATATCTCCGAAATGCACCTTGGAGGCCGGCGTTCCGGCTGCGGACTTACTGCGCAGACCAGTTGATAGAAGACCGCGCAGACGTCAGGAGGTATTTCGTGGGAGAGAAACCGCTCAAGTTGACCGGGCGGCCATTCGTCATGCTCGACGGATCTTCCTTTAGCTTGGAGCGACGACTTTCCCGGCAATGTCAGGATTGGCGAGGGTTCCATCGCAATCGCAGGCACGGAGTCGCCTGACTACAAGCTATTTCACCGGCAGAGGAACCCGAAGCGCAGCGAGGATGCGCCGTTGCTGCGGGTCGGGTTTGGGTAGACGCATGACGGTAAGCTT
>VFZK01000586.1 GCA_016871215.1 Acidimicrobiia bacterium
CTGCCCTCCTACAGCCCGGACCTAAACCCCATTGAAAGAGTCTGGAAGTTAGCCCGGCGCTTGGCCACTCACAACCAATACTTCTCCCAGCTGGAAGAGCTGGTTCGGGCGGTTTCAACGCAGATGCAACAGTGGTCAAAACCCAACAAAACACTATTCCGACTATGCAGCATTAATTAAGACGCTATGTATAGAACCGGTCTGAAGGAGCGCTTTGATGGGGAAAACGATAGGCGAAGCGTGGTGGCGGCAACATCGAGGTTGCCGTGTCCTTTGGGCGGGCTGCGGTTGCCCCAGCGCGCCCGGAGGACACGGCAGCCTGGCCACAAGGCACGGAAGGAAAGCAGACCACTCCAGTCGCAGGCACTCAGCTGTTCGCGTAGTTCCTGACGGGCGCGGTGTCGTGGCCGGGGAACAGGCCATCGAAGCAGCACACGATGACCCGTTCGGCAAGCTCAAGCGGAGGCGTTGCGGGGGAGACGCGTGGGCCCAGATGGCGCAGGATAGGCTCGATCCCGACGCGGCCGTCGCCACCCAGCACCGCGGTGTTCCCCGAACATCCTAGTCGTGAACTACCCGTTTTGCTTCTCCAAGACGTCGGCGTTCCACACCGCCCTCGGTGCCGAACAACGGCCTAGACAAACACCGCGCGCCCTTGCGCCAGCTGCTCATCCAATGCCGTGCGAAAAGCTCTGATGTGCGCCGGCGTCGTGCCGCAACACCCGCCGATCAGATAAGCACCGGCGGCGAGCAGCGCGGGAATGTGAGAGGCCATCTCCTCCGGCGTCTGCGAATAGAGCGTCGTCTGCCGATCCTTGTCGAGGCGCGGCATGCCGGCGTTGGGATAGGCCATCGCGCGTTTGAGCGCCACTCCTTTCTCGCGCATGGCTTGGTGCAACTGGCGGATGCCAAAAATCGCATAGGGCATGCCCGTATGTTCGACGAGCTGCGGTTCAGCGCCACAGTTGAGGCCAAGCAAGTGGACGTGTCCGAGCAAATCGTCGCCGTCCGAGAATTCGCCGTTCGCCAAGAAGTCGAGCAAGTCCGCCGCCGAGTGTCCCCAATCGGTGCGATAGATCTCCTGGCCGGTTTTGCGGTGTTTGGTGTACTTGTAGGTCAAACTCACGGCCACAGGCAGCCCCAGGCCGCGCGCCACATCCACAGCCATCGCCGCTTCTTTAGCCGAGAACATCGTCTCGATGGTAAAAAAATCGACTCCGGTTTCGGCCAGAGCACCCATCACGCGTTTGTGGGCCTCGCGGACAGCCTCGTTGGCAATGCCGAAATCCTTGCCGCCGTCGGCTTCGATGGCGCCGGGCGACGGGCCGATGGAGCCGGCGATGTACACCTCCCGACCGCTCTGTTCCACCGCGGCCTTGGCATGGGCTGTCGCCAGCCGCGCCAGCTGATCCGCGGCAGCCGCGTCTCGGCCGGCCATCTGCAAATGCAGCGGCGAGCCCACGAAGGTATTGGTTTCGATCACGTCGGCGCCGGCTTCGATATAAGAGCGGTGCACGGCGACCACGTCTTCGGGGTACGCCTCGTTGGCCAGCGCACTGTTGGTCAGCCGCACGCCCCGAGCAAACAGCTCCGAACCAAAACCGCCGTCGAAGAGCAAGGGGAGGGGATCGGCGAGTCGTTCCAAAAAAGGCTTCATCTTTTCTCACTGACAAGAAGTCGCTTTTCAGACTGTGCAGGCGCTAGCCTGCTGGAACCGGTCTGAACGAGCGCTTTGATGGGGAAAACGATAGGCGAAGCGGGGTGGAGGCGTCAAGATGGAACAGACCACTCCTGTCGCACGGCAACCCCGGCCCGCCCGGGGGGCACGGCGACGGCTCGGTGTCGTAGCCGGCCCTGCCGCAAAGAGGCAAAGATAGCCTCCGCTCCGATTCACAAGGGGCGCAGGTGCCAAGGGTCTGGAGTAGCTTCTGTCTTGGAGGAAGACTGAGAAGGTGGGTGCAGTTCCGGAACTTGGTTTACGGGCTGTGACCGAGAGAGTATGATCCCGCATCAAGTTTCATTGACTGGAGCGCTTGCTGCCGCTGGCGGGAGTGACTCGCTCCGCTGTTTTCGAGTCAGAGTTCGCGTCCGGCCATGCGGCGACAATGAAGACTACCCGTCCCTTTGAAAGGAACCTTCATGGCAAAGACTTCTCGCATCCTGCAACTTGGATCGTTTGCTGTGCTGCTCAGCCTGCTGGACGGGCGTTCGGCTCAAGCCCCGCCGGAGCCGGTGAGCCGGAAGCTGTGAAAAATTATTGAAAAAAAGTCTTGACTAGCGATATCGCTATGATATACTGTCTCCCTCCTGGAATTCCTACCGGAGGAGACCGTCATGGGCCACCAGTCCAAAGTGCAGGTGATCGAACGCGGAGGCATCCAGCGCCAGTTCTACTTGATTTGTCCGGCCCCGTTGGCTCAA
>VFZK01000587.1 GCA_016871215.1 Acidimicrobiia bacterium
CCGGCCGCAAAGTAAACTCGAAACTGCCTATTACAAAGCTGATGCTTCCATCCGCAACATCATTGAACTTCTGGAGGCCGCCTGAACTTTGTTGAACTGTTTTTGTTGATGATTAAAGAGGTAAGAATCTAAGATCCCTCCAGGCTTTGCCAGGGCAATTGATTTGGCTCCGCGGGGGTGCGGACTGCGTGGCGGCGGGAGGGACAAACACATGGCTGAGACTTTTGGGAATTTCGTCGCGGGAGAGTGGGTGAAGGCCTCCTCGGGCAAGACCTTCGACAGCATTAACCCTGCGAACACCGACGATCTTGTCGCTTGCTATCAAGCTTCTTCGGTAGAGGATGCGAAAAACACGATCGACGTCGCACAAAAGGCTCAGGCAGCTTGGGCAGCGATACCGGCGCCCAACCGCGGCGTCATTTTGATGCGGGCAGCCGAGCTGCTCGAAAAACGAAGTGAAAGCGTCGCAGCGGACATGACCCGCGAAGAAGGCAAGACATTGCCGGAAGCCAAAGGCGAGGTAGGGCGCGCCGTGAATATCTTGCGTTACTTCGGCGGCGAAGGGGCCAGGCTTGGGGGTGAAACGGTACCTTCGGAGAGAGAGGGTGTTTTCGCCTACACCTTTCGCAAACCACTAGGGGTGGTTTCGCTTTTGACGCCCTGGAATTTTCCCATCGCCATTCCAGCCTGGAAGATGGCGCCTGCGTTGATTGCCGGCAACACAGTCGTCATCAAGCCTGCGTCGGCGGCGCCCTTGTGCACGGTCCGTCTGATCGAGGTTCTGCATGAGAGTGGATTGCCCAAAGGCGTACTGAACATGGTGACGGGTTCTGGCTCTGTCATCGGCGACGAACTGATTTCGAACCCGGCCGTGAAAGCGGTCTCGTTCACGGGATCTTGCGAAGTGGGCAACGGGATTCAGAATAAGACGGTGCCGCGCGGCACCAAGACCCAGCTGGAAATGGGCGGGAAGAACCCGACGATCGTGCTGCGGGATGCGGATCTCAATATGGCCGCTGACATCGTCGTGAACGGAGCGTTTTTTTCAACGGGACAGAAGTGCACCGCGACCAGCCGAGCATTGATCGAGGAACCGATCTTCGAAGAGTTCGTCAGGTTGCTCGTCGAGAAGACGCGCAGACTTCGTGTCGGCAATGGCATAGAAAAGGGCGTCGACATAGGACCCTGTGTCGACGAAGGCCAGATGAAAACCGTGCTTCGTTATGTTGACATTGGCAAGAAGGAGGGCGCCAAACTATTGTGTGGAGGCCATCGCCTGAGCGGACCTGGGTATGACAAGGGCTATTTCGTTGAGCCGACTATTTTCTCGGATGTGACACCCGACATGACCATCGCTCAGGAGGAGATTTTCGGGCCGGTCCTTGCCGTCATTCCGGTGAAGGACATCGACGCCGCCATCGCGGTGGCCAACAACGTGAAATTTGGCCTCTCGGCATCGTTGCTCACCAACCAGCTGAACAAGGTCTTCCGCTACATCAACCGCATTGAAGCTGGCTTGATCATCGTCAATCTGCCCTCGGCCGGGGTTGAGTACCAGCTGCCTTTCGGTGGTACCAAAGCTTCCAGCACGGGTTTCCGCGAGCAGGGCAGTGTCGCTATCGACTTCTACTCCGAATTACGCACCGTGTATCTGAAGCACCAGACGTAGCTCAGTCAAGCGGACAATCGCCCGGACACAGTTCGACCCGTCGCGACGGCTGCTTTGGCTGCATGCAGACATCTAGGTTCGCGCCGGTGCGGACGTTCAAGCTTCGGTCAAGTTAAGTTCAAGGCAACTCCCTCTTCCGTCCAGGGCCCCGTCAAAGTCTCGTAAGTCCTTGAGTCGACCTCGAGCCCTTGCTAACGCGCGGGCTATTGATTTGGTCCACGCGGCTATTCAGTAGCCCGACCGTAAGGGAGGGCTCAGGACTTTGACGGGACCCTGCTCTTCCGTCTGTGGACAGGTGGCGGAAAGTCAGATGAAAGGTCGGCCGTCAACCAAGGAACTGGTCCTCGATCAAGCGCGTGTAATGGTCGGACGTTGCGTGATGCCTTCAAGCGGAGGGGATTCACCCATCGCGTGGGCTGAAAACACCTGTGAGCCTCATAGTGCTTGTGGGCTGGACTGCGGCCCGCGAGCCCCGCGATTGCCCCCGAGGCTGCGGCAGTCGTGGGACTCGTCCCGGGCTAGGTTTGTAGGACTGAATACCGATCGACGCTTCGCCTCAGAGCAACGCACGGGGAAGAACTTCCCTTCGCGAAGCTTCCATGACAAAGGAGACTGTCGACCGATTCCGTCGCCGCTAGTGTAATGTCCAACAACTAACTGGGCAATAACAGGAAATTAGTTTATTGTCTGGGCATGCCGATGGTTTTGCCTCCACTGACGCTGAGTGCCACC
>VFZK01000588.1 GCA_016871215.1 Acidimicrobiia bacterium
TTAAGTGACCGCTGGGGACCCGCCATCGAGTTGACACTTCGCCCGCTCCGTAAGGCTGTCCGTGCGTCGTGAGGCTAATGTCCAGGATGAGAGCCACACTCGTTGAAGTCCTCCCAGACGATCAACGAGTTCTCGGAGTCTCCACCAAAACGCCGTCGATGCAAGAGTAGCCGCAGGCGTGCATCACGTCTGCGCTGCACACGACGCGGATGCTTTTCGTGTCTCCCCGGAGCATCGGGGACTCGGCGCCGAAGTCGGGCCGATCAGGATCGACTGGCCACACGATTTTCCCGGAAAAACTCACCACGACTTCCAAGGCAGCGCCACACAGCTTGCAGACCACCCGGCGCGGTCGCTCGCTTTCGGGCTGAGATGCTTGAGCCTCATGTTCCATGCCCGAACAGTCTATGTTGCCTTGCCTGGCCATGGCAATCCTGGCTTCATCTTCAATGACAGCCAGCCGGCAGGGGCACTTCGGAAACATCTTGCGCATTCCCAGTGAACGAGGCGCGTGAGGCGGGCCCGGTCGTCGAAGCTTCCTGACTCGACGCACGCTCGAAGCCCCTGCCACGCTGGCTGCAGTCCTGGCGTTGTGGAGTTATCTTGCCCGACGGTTCTTGGGGAAGGCGAGCATTGACCTCTGGTGGTGAGTCGGGTACCATGGCAACGTCTTCCTCGTAGGAAACGTCTCTAAGCCGCAAAGCTGACACCGCAGCCAAAGGAGGGCGGATGCTGCCGCTGGACACAATCGCAACCCTTGAAAAATGCGAACCGAAATCCGAAGGCATCGACACGCCTCGAAAAAAAAAGCCGAAGGAAATTGCCGTCATTTCGGAATGTTGCACGGGTTGCGCCGGATCGCCGGCCTGCGTCCCTTATTGCCCCGTGGCCGACTGCATGTTTTGGGTTCCGGACGAGGATCATCCCCCGTTTGGTCACATTGAGGTCGATCCGTTTCTTTGCATCGGGTGCAAGAAATGCACGAGCAAAGGGCCCGACGGAGCCTTCCTCGATGGCTGCCCCTGGGATGCTATTGACATGGTACCCACCGAAGAAATCGAAGCAGTCGTCGGGAAAATGGCCGTCTAATTAGGTGGTGGCTGCGTTGCGGCTGCCTCTCCCGGTACTTCGGTTCCTATCTCTACAGAAGATGGTAATGCCATCTCTGCCTGCTCCTCCTGCACAGGACGCAGACGTTCGCCGATCCACATCAAAAGTGAAGGGTTCATGAGAAGCCGCATCATCTGGCGATCCAGCTTCCTGGTTCTGTTTTTGCCGATGGCTGCTGGCTCGATCTTTCCCCAAGGACTCGACCACGTCAGGGCTCACTTCACCAAGTACGAATACTCCGTTCCGATGCGAGACGGCGTGCGGCTTTTTACAGCCGTGTTCGTTCCCAAGGACCGCTCCGTGAAGTACCCTATCTTGCTGAAGCGCACGCCCTACAGTCTGGCGCCGTATGGCCCAGACCGCTATCCCGAGAGCCTCGGACCCTCGCCTTCTATCGCCAAGGAAGGGTACATCTTCGTCAATCAGGACGTTCGTGGGCGCTGGATGTCGGAAGGGCAATTCGAGCATGTTCGACCGCACCGCCCCGTCAAAGCGGCCAGAGAGATCGACGAAAGCACAGACACCTACGACTCGATCGATTGGCTCTTAAAGAACGTCCCCGACAACAACGGACGGGTAGGCCTGTGGGGGATTTCGTATCCGGGCTTCTATGCGGCGGCGGGATCGATCGATGCCCACCCAGCCCTCAAAGCAGTGTCGCCACAAGCTCCTGTGGCCGACTGGTTTGCCTCCGACGATTGGCACCACAATGGAGCGTTTCTCCTGGCGCACGCTTTTGGGTGGTTTTCCCGGCACGGCGGGTCCTTTCCCAAGCCATCGCCGGTTCCTCCCGAGAAGTTCGCCACTCAAGAACTCGAGGACGGCTACGAGTTCTTCATGCGTCTTGGTCCCTTGCGAAATCTCAATGACAAGTACTTCAAGAATCAGATCCCGTTCTGGAACGAGATGATGAAGCGCGAAGCGCGCGACGATTGGTGGAAGGCTCGCAACCTCCGGCCTCACCTCAGGAATATTCAACCAGCCGTAATGACGGTCGGTGGCTGGTTCGATGCCGAGAACCTGTTTGGCGCACTAGGAGTTTACCGCGCGATCGAAACTCAGAGTCCCAACACGTTCAACATCCTGGTAATGGGACCCTGGGTGCACGGGAAGCTGTGAACAAATCGATTTTCCGGCACGGGAACTTTCGTTTCGACCGGTTTTTGTTGAAAACCGGTCAGGTCGAATTGGATTGTGAAAGGTTCAGAGCATGTTGTTCACTTCCCTGGCCCCCGTTGGGCCCATAGGTGTTAAGTTAAGGATCTGGGATTTTCATATTGGGAAGCTGTC
>VFZK01000589.1 GCA_016871215.1 Acidimicrobiia bacterium
GCAATCGCATCGAAAACAGGCGGCAGCGCCGCCGCGACTCCAGGCGTCGCCGCCGACAACCTCACTGATCTGCCTCAGCGGCTCAGCACCACACCGAGACGGTAGGCCCACCTGAACTGTTACGATTGCGTAAGGCCTTGCGGCGCGTCTTTCCTGATGACCCAGCCATTGATGAAATCTCTGAAAAAGACCTGGCTGGAGACTATCCCGCCGGTACAATACACCTGACAGTTCCTTTGGGATCGATATTCTGGCCCGCTTGGACGAGGCGTTTTCCTACAGTGACCTTGAACACCAGGAAGCTGTCTTTGAAGGGATCACGGTACGCGTGGCGACAGCGGCCATGCTGTACCGCATGAAGAAGGACACCATGCGCTGGAAAGACCGGATTGACGCCCAGAAGATCAAGGAGACGTTCTCACTGGAGGAGTGAATGCCTATCGAGAAGTTCGGCTCGCTTCAAGAGATGGAGGCCGGCTGGGTTGAGCCAGGAACACCGAAGCACACTCGCCCGTGCCCGATTCGTCCACGGAGCATCCCATCTTGCTCGGGTGCGTTCAGGCCCGGCTGGGAAAGTGGGAAGATGCCCGCTCTGTCATGGAGGACGTGATCCGGCGTTTTCCGGGACGTGCCGAAGGGTACCTTAACCTGGGACTTTTTTGTCTGGAACGAGGAGAAACAAGCCGTGCTGCGGCATTGTTCGACACCGCTTCCCGGTTGGAGAGCAAAGGCAGCAAGCTTCTATATGTAGTTCGTTCCCGAAAGGACTGCCGTGGGCTTCAGCCTCCGCAACCGGCGCTGGCAAAGACCTCCGGCAGTAGCGAACTCTATAGCCAGTTAGCCGAGCAGCTGTATCGTGGACAGCAGAGCAGTGCCGCGCTCGAAGTGTTCCTGCTAGCCCTGGAGGCCAACCCGCGGTCCGAGAGGGCGTATGCGGGTGTTGGAAGGATCTGTTCAGAGGTAGACAGTGTGGCGGAAGGACGCGCATTTCTGGAAAAAGGAATTGAGCTATTTCCGCAGTCGGCTGCGCTGCACTTCAATATCGGGCTGGTGTTCCAGGCGTTGGGCCAACCCGCTCAAGCGGTGCAGCAGTTCGAAAAGGCCCTCGAGTTGCGAGGTGTCCAAGCGTCCCCTCTGGACTGGATTCAGCTGGGAACGGCCCAACAGGCAAGTGGAAACTCGGCAGATGCAGAGCGTTCGTTTCTCAAGGGATTGAGTCTTGACCCGAGTATGGCACGGGGACACTTCGAGCTCGGCAAACTCTATCTCCAGCAAGCCTCCTATCCTGCTGCTGAAGCTGCTCTGGAGAAGGCGACTCAGCTCGATCCACGTTTGTTGGGCGCCTACTATCAATACGGCCTGGTCTGCTTGCGCAATGCCAAGCCGGAGAAAGGCAAGGCCCTGCTGAATGCCTTCCATCGAAAGAAGGAACTCTATGCACCTGCGCCGGCTCCAGAGCGACAGACAGATCCCTAACGAGTCCAGAGCTCGGAACCCAGATGGAAACCGTCCGAGCCGCTAAGGCTGCTTGCCAGCGCTGTTTTTGGACGCGGAATCGCTCAAAGCCGGTGCCCCTTCAACTCCCAGGCACAGGGACCGGCGAAGCTTGAGCCGATGGGACACCCAATGAGGGCTTCTCATGATCGACCCGCGACTTGAAGGGAGAACCGTCCTGATTACCGGCGCCAATCATGGCATTGGAGCCGCCACAGCCAGGGCATTTGCCAGGCAGGGCGCCAAGGTCTTTATCACCTACTACCGCGCGCCATCAGGCCGGTCAGAAGAGGAACTACAGCGATTGCGTGAGACCGCCGCGGGCGGTCCGTTGCTCTACGAAGCGATGCAGCAGCAGGCAGCGGAGCCGCTCGTTGCGGAGATCGCGTCGCAGGGAGGCCAGGCAGCGTCGCAAGAAGCCGATCTTGGAGATGCCACAAACATCCCACGACTTTTCGATCGATGTGAAGTTGAGCTGGGCCCAGTGGATATTCTGGTGAACAATCACACCTACTGCGTTCTCGAGACCTTCGATCCTGCACTGGTCACGGAGGAAGAGTTTCAGGTGCATCTGCCTGGCGCAGATTGCATCGATGCTCACTTCGCCGTCAACGCTCGCGGTGTTGCCCTCATGATGGCTGAGTTCTTCAAGAGATATCTGGCGCGCCACGGCCGGTCGGGCCGCGTCATCAATATCAGCACCGATGCGGCTCACGCTCACGGGGCAGCTGCTCTACGTGGGAGGTGGGTGGAGAATGCACCCGTAGAGAGGGGCTCTTCTCAAAGAGCCGTCTGTAGCCAGCGGGGTCTTGTTCTGGCCTCGACCCTGCTCTGAAGCGTGCGGCGCAACCTGGTGTCGGACCTTTCAACCTTGACAGGTT
>VFZK01000590.1 GCA_016871215.1 Acidimicrobiia bacterium
AAAGTAAACTCGAAACTGCCTATTACAAAGCTGATGCTTCCATCCGCAACATCATTGAACTTCTGGAGGCCGCCTGAACTTTGTTGAACTGTTTTTGTTGATGATTAAAGAGGTAAGAATCTAATGCTTCAAAACATCCAGATGCTCCCGATATTTCAAGCGCACATCGATATAGTCTTTGTGAGTCAACTTCAACTCTCGTGCAATTTGCCGGATGGTGCCGTCCTCGGCGCTGGAAATCGAATGATTCGCAGCCGACACGGCAAAGAGGCAATGCAGCAGCGCGATTTTTTGCGTCCTGGTGGCGAGGCCGTTGAATTCGCGGGTAACAACATAGTCCTCGATGCCACTGAACAAGGTGCTTTGCATTTTGGCCATCTGCACGACAATGATAGCCTGCTCTTCCTCGAAGCCTGCCTGCTCAGCCACAATCTGTTCCATCAGCCTCGTTTCCTCCACGCTGACGTCTTGATCGGAACGCGCCACGCGGCTGAGGATATAAGCGAACGCTGCGATGAAGCGCGCGCGATCAGGATCCATTCGGTCCAAAACGTTCGTGATTCGGCGCACGCTTTCGGTTTCACTGCCTGTCGAAGAGGCTTGCTCTCCGCCTTCGGCTCGGAATAGATCCCAGATGGACATGTGACTCTCCTTGGAAAAGAAGGCTCGAAAGAGTCTACACGAATTGCGGAAAAGCCTGTAACCTCACCGAAGATCGGGGAGCCATCGAGGGCAAAAGACGTGTTGAGACGACACCACGAGAGGCCTGCACCTCACGATCGATTTGCCCCCAAAACATCGAACGCAAGGAGGTCGCGTGAAGATCGAATCGGCCAGCGAAGAATCGGCTGCCACTTTGGAGTCGGTGCGGCGCTTCAATGAAGCTTTCAATCGCCACGATGTCACTGCCGTGATGGAAGCGATGACTGAGGATTGTGTTTTCGAGAACACGAACCCGGCGCCCGAGGGAAGGCGCTATCAAGGGCAAGCTGAAGTGCGGGCGTTTTGGGAGTGGTTCTTTCACAACGCGCCCGATGCGCTCTTCGAAGCCGAAGAGATGTTCGCAGCCAAGGATCGCTGTGTCGTCCGCTGGGTTTATCGCAAGACGCGAGACGGCCAGCCTTGGCATTTGCGTGGCGTGGATGTTTTTCGGGTTCGCGACGGCAAAGTGGCGGAGAAACTCGCCTACGTCAAAGGGTAAGCTCAGGAGGAAAAAAAGACCACGGAGCACAAGGCAAACGGCTGAGCCTTGAAGAAGGCACGTTCGTCAGGACCCACCTCGCTCATGAGCCACGGATTGCCGAAATGCCGGTGATGTAGCTTTCGAGCTGCTCGATCGTGAATTCCTGCTCTGAGATGACCGCTTTGACGACATCGCCAATCGAAATCACGCCCACCAGCTGGCCATTCTCGACCACCGGCAAGTGGCGAATATGTTTCTGGGTCATCAGCTCCATGCACTGGTGAACGGACTGGGCGGGACTGACGCAGTCGACCTTTCCCGTCATGATCTCCTCGACGCGGGTGTCTCTGGAAGACTTCCCGCACAGGGCAACCTTCCGGGCGTAGTCGCGCTCGGAGAAAATACCCACAAGTTCGCTCTGCCTAAGCACCAGCAAGGCGCCGATGTTGTGCTCAGCCATCACCCTCAGCGCTTCATAGACCGTCGTTTCGGGCGAAACCGAGCACACGCGATTCCCCTTGACCTGCAAGAGCTGGCAAACGGTTTTCATCGCAGGCCTCCTCTTCAAGAAAATTTCACGACCGTTTGGGAGTCCAGTATGGACCTCCCGTTTTCGAGACTCTCCTCGTCCTCGGTTTGGGTAGCGTTCGATCGTTCACGAGGAGCGGAACGGAATCAGGCGACGGCATCGAAGTGATAGAAGCTTAAGCCTTTGAACCCGAAAAGACAATGGGCTTCCCCGCCCATTGGCATTTCCCCAAATAAGCAGCAAGGGGAACAACCACTTTGATTCGGAGTCATACGGGTTCCTACGACCCCGAACAGGACCCCCTAGATGGGAACATTTGCCGTCCTGAGATCACTAGTGTCCAGCTGTTCGAGCCTACAGTGTCTGCAAGTTGTTCATGTCAGTTCAGTAACGGGAGTTTTTGGTAGTGACCGATTTCAATTTTCTTCACTCTTAGGAAGATCCACCCGGGAGTCAGTTTTGTCACAGTGAACGGCAACTTAGCGTTTCGAGAAATCCCTGGGAAGGCGGCGACACTCCCTCGCCTTCTATGTCATTCGGTCCCGAGACAAGCTGCAGTTCCGCCGGATCTACTCGCATCCGATCGACAAGAGCACCGGTCTGCGTTGCGATCAAACCATCGCCCTGACTGGTCCCTTGACCTCGCAGCTTT
>VFZK01000591.1 GCA_016871215.1 Acidimicrobiia bacterium
GGAAGCTGGAAAACCTCAGCAAGATGCTCGCGCTTCGTGTCCTTCGCGCTAACCGCGGATGGGAACATTACTGGCACAACCTACACGAGAAAGCAGCGTGAACTGACTCGCACCTTTAATTGCACCCGTCCCTCATTGCCGACTGGAGATCGCGCGTCCAGGATGCTCACAGCCCGGCAGCTGTTTGCCCTGCCCCAGGGCGGGGAAGCTCGCTCAAAGTCAGCGTTGTTGTAGCGTCAGCACCACGTAGTAACCCATGAGCGTCACGATCACCAACGTCGCCACCCAGAGCGCCACCGTTACCCACGCAGGTGGCTTCACTTCCACCGGAAGGTGGCGATGGCGAAGGTAAAGCGTGCCAATTCCGATAACGGGCAGCATCAGGGACTGGGCCACACCCCCAGCGATCACCATCTTCACCGGCGACTGTACCAGCATGAACAGGCAGACGGGAAAGATGGTCAAGAAGAGGAGCCCTCGACGGCGATAGCGCAGGCGCGCTGGGTAGTCTGAACGATCGAAGAACCCCATCAAACGAACCATATCGGCGAAAACACGGGAATTCGCAGCGGTCGCCGCGAAGATCGTTCCGTAAAGAGTGGCGATCGCACCTAGATAGAAAATCCAGAGCGACCAGGGACCAAGGGTCTGCGTATAGATGTTCGACAGCACGGGAATCATATCCCTCGCCGCCGGCACTTTGCCCATGCCGTGCAGGATGCCGGCGCCCAAAAGATAAAAGGCGATTGTCGCAACCGTGTAAATGAACATCGAAGCGAAGATATCGACGTGCATCACGCGAATCCAACCCTCCGCTCGCGCTCGCCATTCGGGAGAGCCATCCCGTTGTCCCGAGTAGCGGGCGTATCCCTTCTCGACGCACCAGTAAGGGTACATGAAAAGCTCCGAGGCGCCGACGCCCGTAATGCCAAACACGGCAACGGCAGTCGAAAGACCTTCGCCAGGAAGACGGAAGTTGAAGCCCTGCCAGACATCAGACCAACTGAAGTATTGCGGCATGCGGGTCAACACCACTGCCGCCAGAAACGTCAGCAACGTGAAGAGACCCACCTTGATCATGGCTAGCCCTTCAATCCGCTCGTAGCCCCCTCCGAGCAGGAGCGCCAGCGTGATGCCGAGAAACACCAACACCCAGGCATTCACCGAGATCGCAGGTACGAGCTGAAACATCACCTGGGAGACCCCGCCAAACATGGCGCCCACCTGCAACTGGGTCATCAGCGTCATAGTCGCCCAAGCCCATACGATCCAGTTCACTTTCCACCGCGGTCCAGGAACGAGGTTGAAGCCGGCTAGTCCTGTTTCGCCAGTCGCGATCGTGTAACGCCCGAGTTCCGCTTGCACGGCAGGCTTGATTAGACAACTGAGAGCGATAACCCACATGGCAGCATAACCGACCTGCGCACCCAGTGTTGTTGTGGCGATCAGTTCGCCGGATCCGACAATCGATGCAGCCAGAATCATTCCTGGACCGATGCGGCGGAGAATGGCTGCGAACGACTGTGGTGGATCGGCGATATCGGCAGCTTCGAATTGGTACGGATCCTTCAAGGCCGGCTCGGTCGAAATCAAGAATGTGCCCTCGAAGTGGTTGCTGGGCAGGCGCGGGTAGTCTAAACGCAGGTACTCGTGAGAAGCAACGGTTTACTGGCAACCGACAACGTCTCGTAAGTGCTTGAGCCCAGGTCAAGCCCTGGCTGACCGCTTGCCGTTCAGCAACCCAACCCTCAGCCAAGGCTGGCGATTCTGACGGGAACTCCGAACCTGTCGAGGCCACCTGCAATGTCGATTCGGACAGAATCGAAATGGCGGTCACCCTTGAACGAGAGTGAACGCGGTAATCTCGGGGCGGACGTTGAACCGCACCTGGAGGAGATGTCCGAGACCCCGGTTGATGTAGAGCTTGCGTCCTGCCGGCAATTCGAACTCGCCCGCCGTGTAGCGTTTGTTTTTTGTCGGGAGAAGCGGCGGGGGCAGAAACGGTGGCTTGCATTGCCCACCATGGGTGTGTCCCGAGAGAATCCATCCCCGGAAGTCTCCCCAGACAGGGCAGTCCACCGCATCGGGATTGTGGCACAACACCAAGGCGGGAAGCTGTGAACAAATCGATTTTCCGGCACGGGAACTTTCGTTTCGACCGGTTTTTGTTGAAAACCGGTCAGGTCGAATTGGATTGTGAAAGGTTCAGAGCATGTTGTTCACTTCCCTGGCCCCCGTTGGGCCCCCTTTTCGGGGCTTGACCGGCAACCAGACACACTTCTCCCTAGGCCGCTCGAGCGGCAACCGGAGCGAGCTGTTGTTGGGGCCGCCACACGAGGCGAATCCATTGTTGAATGTTGT
>VFZK01000592.1 GCA_016871215.1 Acidimicrobiia bacterium
CCGTTCTTGTTGCGAGTCTGAGAATTCACGCTGATTCCTATTCTCGCCCTGCTCAGTAATTAAGGCCAGGGGAGTTGTCTCAGCTATGTTGGCACGGAGGGGCGAGCCTGTCCCTTGGAGGCGAAGCCTGCTACGGCTCGGAAAACAGCGAGAAGGAGTCCGAGTCGCCGGGACGGTGTAGAGGACGGGGGCACGCAGAGACAGTCCGTCAAGTTAACCGGAGAGACCCTGTTCGGTCCGTCGGAGGAAACTTCGTGCGGTAGAGAAGCGCATAAGGGGCAAACCCGAAAGCGCGGTAGCGAAGCCGGGCAGGGAGTCGGAGGTGGCCACAGTACCGATGAACTTCGGGAGAACCGAAGGGAGGGAAGGGCCGCTACTTTCATCAAGCGAACGGAACAGGGAAAGGCAGCCGGACTGCCCCCGCAAGGGAAGGCTCAACCCCGGACCCGTCAAGCCCGGCGCAAAGCGCCCGCAAGACTCGATAATGCCCGAAAACTGCAACAGACGCTATACCGAGTGGCCAAGCGACAACCGGAAAGGAGATTCACACTTCTCTACGATAAGGTCTGTCGGCAAGACATCCTGCAAGAAGCCTGGAAACGGGTGAAGTCCAACAAAGGGGCGGCGGGAGTGGATCAGGTGGAGATCGAGGCTGTCTGTAACTACGGGGAAGAGCAGTTTCTGTGCGAACTCGCGCAGGAATTGGAAAGCCGGAGTTATCGGGCAGCGTTGGTACGCCGAGTTCACATACCAAAGCCCGGACAGCCGGGGAAGACCCGGCCGTTGGGTATCCCGACGGTGAAGGACCGAGTGGTGCAGATGGCAGTGAAGTTGGTGATCGAACCGTTGTTCGAGGCAGACTTCATGCCCTGTTCATTTGGGTTCCGCCCGAAGAAGACGCCACGGATGGCGCTGAGCGCGATTGTGCAAAGCATCAACGATGGCTATTCGTTCGTGGTGGACGTCGATTTGAAATCCTACTTCGACACGATTTCGCACGAACTGCTGATGCGGTTGGTGGAGCGTCGAGTCGGAGACGTTCAGGTCTTACGCCTGATCCGAGCTTGGCTGAAGGCGGGAGTTATGGAGGAAGGCAAGGTGACGCACCCGGACAGAGGGTCTCCTCAGGGCGGAGTGATTTCACCAACGCTATCCAACATCTTTCTGCATGAGGTAGATCGTCAGTGGTGCCAGCGCGATGGTGTCGCGCAGGACAAGGTTCGACTGGTCCGTTACGCGGACGATATGGTGTTGCTGGCGCGGACGGAGGCAGAAGCGCGGGCGGCGTGGGAGCAACTGCAGGCACAGTTTGCCGATCTTCAATTGATAGTGAATCAGGAGAAGAGCCGGTTGACGACGCTGGCAGAAGGCTTCGCGTTTCTCGGCTTTGAATTCCGGAAAGCTCCTGGGCGGATGTTGTTGATGTGGCCACGCACAAAGGCGTGCCTTCAGATTCGCCACCGGGTTCGCGAAGTAGTACGATCGTTTCCGCCGAATGGGTCGATCGGCCAAGTGATTCAGAAGCTGAATCCGATTTTGAATGGGTGGTGTACCTATTTCCGAGTCGGCAACAGCAACCGGGTCTTCCACAAGGTGGACTGGGCCGTCCGGAGCGAATTGCAGTTATGGCTTTGGCGAAAGCACCAGTGCCCCTGGCGGACTGCCAAGAAACGATGGGGGTATCATTTTCTCCATGGCCGCTGCCGACTGTATCGGATGGTGGGAAAGGTGAGTCACCTGGAAGGCTTGCGAGCGCACGCCGCCGGATGAAGATGATCGGAGAGCCGGATGCGGGAAATCCGCACGTCCGGTTCGATGAGGGGGTGCCGGAAACGTGCTTTATGCAACGCGCCTGCGCCCTACTCTACGCTATGCCCCCCGGGAAATTTTTTTGCGGGAGGCGCCATGTCGCAGCGAGGAAAACGGAACACCACTGACGTGGCCGTGGTCCTGCAGAAAGCGTATGAGTGGAATTTGTGGATTCATCCGCATGTCGAGAAGTTCAACAAGGCGTATCGCCCCACGCTGGGACACGCCATCCATACCCGGTCGCTCGACCTGCTCACCCACCTCACCGACGCCACCTACCAATCCCGCAACGAGGCGCCTCTGGCCGCGGCCGTGCGTGAGATCAACCGCCTGCGTTACATGCTCCGCCTGGCCAAGGACCTCCGGTTGCTGCCGATCAGTTCACACGAGTTTGCCGCCAATGCCCTGGACGAGATGGGGCGCATGAGCGGCGGGTGGCTGAGGACCACCAGAAACAGGGGTCACCATGAAGCGGGTTGGCAACCTGTGGAGTGAAGTGACCAGTTGGGCCAACCTGCTGGCTTCGGCGCACGCAGCCGCGCGG
>VFZK01000593.1 GCA_016871215.1 Acidimicrobiia bacterium
AGACTATCGCCTTTTCTTCGCCGGAGTAAGCGTGATATTCATCTAACAGAATTATTATCTAGATGATCTACCCGCACCACTTTGAGAATATTGCTGGGAAGGCCCTGTTTGGTGGTGTAGTTTCGGAACCGTCCGCCTTCTAACACACTCAGGCCACCATCGGTCGCAACGTAAACGCGGCCTTTCGAATCGATCGTGATGTCCTCCACCAGGTTATTCACCAATTCCTGGTCGGTCGTCAGCCGGCTGAAGCGACTTCCGTCGAACTTGCTGAGGCCGTTGGAAAGGCTGCCGAACCAGTAATGTCCCCTCGAATCCTGGGCGATGGCGTGGATCAGCCCTCGAGACAACCCGTGATCTGATGTGAAGTTGACGAACCTCTCCCCTGCGAACTTGGAAACGCCTCCCCCTTGAGTGCCAATCCAAACGTTCCCTTCCCGGTCCTCGAGTAGGGAAGTCACAAAGTCGTTGGTGAGTCCATTCTGTTGTTGGTAAATGGAGAATTTGCCTTGCTCGAGTTTGCCCAAGCCCTGCCCATACAGACCGAACCAGACCGTGCCGCGTCGGTCTTGCAGCATCACCGGAACCCCTTTGACGTTCTCGATTGGCAGATCAACCGGGTGGAAACGACGGCCGTCAAACCAGCCAAGCCCCTTGCCAGTGCCGACCCAGAGCTTGTCGTGCTGGTCGACAAGCAGGCTGAACACGCGCTCGTCCGGCAGACCATCGCTCTTGGTGAAGTTTCGAAAGCTCTTCCCCTCGAGTACGTGAAGCCCGTCGCTCGAGCCTATCCAGAGCCTTCCTTGCCGATCGAACCGAAGCGCCCAGATTGTTTTCGCCGCGAGACCTTGGTCAGGCCAATAGTTCGTGAAGCGATGCCCGTCGAAACAGCTAAGCCCTCCTCCGCGAGGGGCAATCCACAAGTTTCCGATCGCATCTTCCACAACCCACTCGATCGAGTCGTGTGGCAACCCATCCCGGCGCGTGAAGCTCTTGAACACACCTCGGTCGAGACGGCTCAAGCCACCCGTCGTCGAAAACCATAAACGCCCCTGTCGGTCCTCATAGATCTCGCGGACCGCGTTGTTGACGAGCCCGTCACGCATGGTGAAGTTTTTGAACTCAACGCCGTCGTAACGGCTGACTCCCGAGGATGTGGCAAACCACATCCATCCGTTCCGGTCCTGCTGAATGCTGAAGACGAAGTTATCTGGCAGTCCATCGGTATCCGCAGCCGTGTAGTTGCGGAACTGATACACTTGGGCGTGTGCCTGGAAGCAGAGACTCAGGCAGGACGCAACCACAAGCGACAAGATGCAACCGAACCGAGTGCAGGAATGAGCGGACGGCATGTTCGTTCGGAGAATCTTCAATGGGGGCCCGAACCTACCTATGGAGATCGGCGCTCTGGATGATGATCGTTAGCGCACGAGGCGAAGGGTGGAAGCAGAACGCCACTGCCAAGAGGTCTAGTATCGGCGGCCCTGCTGGCGGCGGATGTCGAATTTTGCCGTGTCGGCTATGGCCATGACAGCCATGACACCGGCCTGAACGGGATCGCTGACCACCAGATCGGCCGCATCCGGCACGCTGCCCGCCATGTTGAGCGAGAGGACGAGAATCCCCTTGGCGCGAATTTCGGCGACCGCGTTCGAAACCTCGCCTCCCATGAGCGCCCCGGCCATGACGAGCGCTCGGGCTCTTGGCAGCCGTGCGACCGCCCGAACGGCGGCAGCCAAATCGGTTTCGCCCACTAACGGAATAGTGTCCACCGAAATCCGCTCGCCTCGTATGTTGTGCCGGTCGGCCTCGCTGATGGCTCCGAGAGCAACCTGCCCCACCTGGGCACCCCCGCCGATGATGATCACACGCTTGCCGTAGATCGCCTGGAACGTGTCCATCTGCGCAACCGAAGTGACCACGGGCAAAGCCTGGAGATCGCTGATGAGCTGAGGCGCGTCTGGCACGTCCTGGAGTTCCAGGTAAACGCTGGCGCTACCGGCGTGTTGCCCGGCGATGTCGATGCTCGTGATATTCGCCTTGTGGGATGCGATGACACCGGTTAGTTGGAACAGAACGCCCGGCTGGTCCTCGCTTTCGATCGACAATGCCAGCTTGCCAAGTGCCACTGAGAAGCCTCTCCTCACGCGCAGGGCGGCTTTGCCCAAACACCGAGTTGAAGCCTAAAGCATCGGTTTTTGCAAGTCAAGACGGGCTCTGGGCAGGGCTCCGTCAAAGTCTCCCAAGTGTAAGAAATAAGGGGGCAGTAAATCGCCACTGGCTTTTTGCGCGCCGATTTGCTAGGCTGCCGGCATGAGCGATGAGCCAGTCGCTGATCCGTTCTGCCAA
>VFZK01000594.1 GCA_016871215.1 Acidimicrobiia bacterium
TACCACCTGTTGGGGTGTTCCGTGGGCCTTCAACCAGCGCTCGATTCCCCCTCGATCGGTGGCACTCAGCGTCAGTGGAGGCAAAACCATCGGCATGCCCAGACAATAAACTAATTTCCTGTTATTGCCCGGTTAGTTGTTGGACAATACACTAGCGCCTCCCGGCGAATCGGAAGACGGAACTGTGGCTGGGTGCCGAGGAACTGTGCCTCGGCGACGCGCCCAAGGCAGTCCATTTCTGCTGCACGTGTTGCGAAGCGGCCACACGGCGCCTTGTCAGAGTCTGAGCTGCCGATCGGGTTGCACAGGATTCCGGTCTTGCGAAGTCAGCAGCCCGCGCCCCAACCGGGGCTCGAGGCAGGGCGCGGCGAGCGACGGGACTCTCGCGGGATGCTGAGTGCGTGCGAACCGGCGCTGCAACAGCGCTGCAAATCGGCAATTGACACGTCGAGTCGTTCGTCTATAATACGCAGCTTGTTTGCCCGCCCGTGATCCTCAGTAGCTCAATGGCAGAGCATCCGGCTGTTAACCGGAGGGTTGTAGGTTCGAGTCCTACCTGAGGAGCCAACCACTTACATCACTTTTCAATTCACTAAAATTGACCATTGTGCGTATATTTGTACAAACACTCGATACACTTCCATAGCTGTCCTCAGCACTTCGCACCCATAGTCTTTTCGCCCGCCACGGCTCGAAGCACCGAGCGCTTCGTCTGAATACTCTCCATGGCCTTTCGTTTCATTTCAGTTCGAATGTGCGAGTAGTGCGTCAACATGCGCCGGCTGACGTGGCCCATAATGGCCATGATGGTTTCGTCTGTGGCTCCACTCTCGGCTAGGTTTGTACCTACCGTGTGCCTGAGATCGTGCCAGCGCACTGCGATGCCGGTGCGTTCTTTGAGGTTCTGCCAGGCGGTCTTGAAGGTCGTTACGGGTCGTGTCTTGTCGTAGTGGCGATCACGCCCAAAAGGGAAGACATAGTCCTCCGGTTGGATCATCGCGAAGCGCTTCAGATACCACTCTCGGTGCCCCAGGATGGATTCAAGCAGAGCGCTGTTGATTGGGATCGTACGGCCCTGGCCGGCGTCGGTCTTTGATTTTTCGACGGTGAGGATGAGTTTTTCCAAGTTGAGCTGATGCCACTGCAGCGATTTCATTTCGTTATCGCGGCAACCAGTGTTGAGCGCCATCACAACTGCCAGGCGGAAGGGAGCAGACAAGGAAGAGTCGGCCGCATCGATCAGGATGCTTTGCTGCTCATGGCTAAGAGCCTTCCCGATGTTGTTCCGCACCCGCCATTTTAGCGTCCCGGCGCGTTTCATCTTCGCGCGCAACACGTCACCCTGATCCCGGAGGATACGCAACAATAGCCCAACCTCCTCATTGATGGTCTTGTTAGCCGCTCCTTGTTTCTTTCGCGTGTTCTGGTACCACTCCACACGAGCTTGGTTGATCGTGATGACCATGTCCAGTCCCAGCAGGCGATTCAGATGCGCTAAGCAGCCGGAGACGAATTTAACGCTCCGTGGGTTGCGTAACTTGAAGCTCTCTAGGTATTCTTCCGACATTTCTTCGAGACGACGGACGCGTTGATCTCGAGACTCCAGGCCGTTGAAGCTCTCCACCAGCTCCCGGTACCGCTGTTCTGCAGCCTTCTTAGCAATGGTCTTGCTGGTGCTTTTACTCGATTCGCGGATGTCGCGACCAGCAAATCTGAAGCCGTACCACCAAATGTTACCGCGCTTGATTGTCCACATTGTTGCCAGTCCTCGCATAAGATTGTTGAGCAAATGCTTCGACGTCCGCGGCGATGTACCATAGCTTGCTACCAACTTTGAAGAACCGCGGCCCGACGGGTGCTATCTTAGATTTGAGTCGCCAGGCGCGCAACGTCGCTACTTTCACCCGCAGTTTTTCGGCGGTCTCTTTCTCCGTCATCCATTGCTGGTCTATCAACTTCAGTTGTCGGTTCATTGGTCCTCCCGCAGGCATTGATAAGATTCGGTGAATTCCGCCAGTCCAATATGTGGCGGCCTGCCATTTGCTGGCGGGTCTCCATTTTTGAAGGCAATCAAGAAAGAGAATCAAGAACAGTGTGGCAACACTGGAACGACATTGTTCTGATGTTTGCACCTATGTCCTGCGGCTCTGCAAGGGGAGAACTCCGGGGCTGTTCGATCCCTTTTGCAAGCGAATCAAAATAGTCGTTGCCAGCTTCAACCATGGGCGGTCCCTCTGAGAGGTTCCACAGCCTCGCCATCAGAGTGGAAGAGGCGTTGGAGGACGTGATCGAGCTGTTCGTAAATACGACGCTGATAGTTTCGCAAGCGAGCCCGAGCCA
>VFZK01000595.1 GCA_016871215.1 Acidimicrobiia bacterium
CTTGCGCAGACGCACCAAGCGATCATAGGTTTTCGGCGGCAAGCGCAACCGTCGTGGACGCATAACTCCTCCTGTTTCGAGGAGTATGCCATATCACAGTACAGTATGTCCCTTTATTTATACGCGAATGTATACCAGATTCGCACGCGAACTGCGGTGCTATCTTTTCTCTCCCCAGTGAATCGCGGCGATTCCACCTGTCAGATTGACGACACCCGTCCGATCGAATCCGCAGGTTTCCAAAATGCGCCTGAGAGCGGCTTGGTCGGGGAACTGGCTGACGGACTCTGGAAGGTATGTGTAGGCGTGGCTGTGCCTGGAGAGCGCGGCCCCGACCCGTGGAAGTACGGCGAAGAAGTACTTTTGAAATAGGCGGTCGAAGGCTGCGTTGGTGGGCTTAGAGAATTCGAGGACGACAAGCCTTCCACCCGGCTTCAAGACGCGGCGCATTTCGGCCAACCCACCCTCCATCGAATCGAGATTGCGCAGCCCGAATGCGATTCCAACCGCGTCGAACGTGTTGGTCGCAAAGGGCAGGGCAAGCGCATCGGCTTCAACGAGGATCACCTTAGGGATTGCTTGGCTCTGGCGAAGCTTGGCGAGATTCAGCCGCAGCATCGGATGGCTGAAGTCCGACGAAACCACGCGCTGCGCGCCCTGACGAATCATTTCGAGCGACAAGTCCCCGGTGCCGCTGCAGAGGTCTAGCCAGACCGAGGGCCGTTCGCACGAGGTCACACGCATCAGCGACACCGCTTTCCTCCGCCACCATTTGTCGATGTTGAGAGATAGCAGGTGGTTGAGCAGGTCATAGCGGGGAGCTATGGAAGAGAACATCTGCCGGATCCGTCGGGCCTTAGGACTCAGCATGCAGATAGGAGCGAAGCAGTCTTTGGACGGCCAGGACAGGAACGTCCGTCACGATATCGACCTGGCCGACGCGACGGGGAAGAACAAATCGGAAGCGGTCGTCAACGAACTTCTTGTCAGAAAGCATGTGCCGAATCACCTGGCTCGAACGTAGTCCGCGTGGCTGGGGGAGCGTTCCGACGGCGCGAATCGCGGCGTCGATCCGGGCCGCATCTAATGGGTCGAGCCGATTGAACTCCGTTGCCAGCTGGTTGGCCATGATCATGCCGTGACCGATCGCCTCTCCGTGAGTGAATCGCTGGTAACGCGTTGCGGCCTCCAGTGCGTGTCCCAGGGTATGGCCATAGTTGAGAACCATGCGGAGCTCCGATTCTCTTTCGTCCTGGCTGACAATCTCGGCTTTGATGCGGACGCACTCCACAATCATCTGTTCCAGGGCACGCTTGTCCCGCTGTGGGAAATGCGCGTGTTTCCTCTCAACCAGGTCCAGAAGCTCGGCACTTCGGATGACGCCGTACTTCACAGCTTCATAAAGACCCGACCTCAGCTCCCGAGGAGCCAAAGTCGATAGCAAAAGCGGATCGACGATCACGGCGCGAGGTTGGTAGAAAGCGCCGACCAGGTTTTTCCCGCTCGGCAGGTTCACGCCAGTTTTTCCGCCAATCGCGCTGTCGATCTGAGCGAGCAGCGTGGTGGGTACCTGCACGTACGGCAATCCCCGTAAATAACTCGCTGCCGCAAATCCTGCCATATCGCCGATGACACCACCGCCGAAAGCGATCACCAGAGTCTTGCGGCTGGCGCGTCGCCGTGCCAGCGAACGATAGATGCCTTCGACAGTAGCCAGCGTTTTGTGTTTCTCTCCTTCAGGGACCAAAACCAGCTGGGCGTCGAGGCCGGCGCGGCGCAAGGAACGCAAAAGGCGCTCGCCATGCAGCGAGAGAATCGCTTTGCTTGAGATAACGATGATGCTCTTCGCAAGCTCCAACTCGTTCAGGAGTGCGCCGGTTTCACCCAGCAATCCGTTTCCCACTCGGATCGAGTAGCTACGGCGCCCGAGTGCCACCTGAATTGTGTTCATCGACACTTCCTTTCGCAAACGGCGATCGGCGGCGAGGGCGCGATCGTATCACAAGTCGACGCGGCCGGGATCCGAGCCGCAATGGCGGCAAGCGTACTCTCTTGAGCCCAGATGCGCGCGGGCGCTTGCTCTCCGGGTGTAGTGGGCCGACGTTGCGACAGCTATACATAGCGTCATAAATAATGCTGCATAGTGTTCTTGCTTTCAAAGCCTCTCCTTGCCATAGTCGAAGGGCAAGGAGGGCTTTGCCCATGCGAAAACTTACGATTTCGGACAAAGAAGTCATGCGCCTGGCCGTGCAGCAAGAGATCACGCGCTCGGAAGAATCGCGATACGACCACCGTCTGCACGGCATTTTGCTGGTGAGTCAAGGGCT
>VFZK01000596.1 GCA_016871215.1 Acidimicrobiia bacterium
CGATCAACCTCCTCAAGAAAGAACAAACCCCCAAGCAAGGCGTCAAAGGAAAGCGCCTCAGAGCGGGCGGGGACAACGATTACCTCCTCCAGCTCCTATTGGGCTAAATTTAGATGCGTTTGCCCTGCTAGGCGGGCGAAGCAGGCTTCGTTTTCGTGAGCCGTGGGTTATGGAGTGCGGTAGCTTGGCAAGCGGGAGGCTTGCTCTGGAGTTTCTACATTTGACCACGCTGGGGTGCCAGCTTTTGGGGGTGGACGCGGCAACAATTCCCACAAAGGCGATCGCAAGAGCGGGTAACGGTGAAACGGCCATTTTGCTGCCGAGAGAATCAAACGATGAATCAGGCGTAGGTTTCAGAATGTGGGAGCGGACCTCTGGGCCGCGACCGTGAGTTGGCGGACACCGGTCGCCGTCCGGAGGCCGGCTCCCACACTACCTGTTCAATCTCCAGCCGAGACTGGAAGTCCAAAACAGCCGCACGAAGCCAGACCCCGCAATTCTCCGTGCGAGACTCGGGCATCGAGGGTATCATCATGCGTATCGCGAAGAAGGCGATGAGCCGCGGGAGATTGCGCAAAGAGAGGCGCTTTTATGGAAGGGAGTGCATTCAGGGAGGCCGAACACGCCCTTGAGGCGGGAGGGGAGCAAGCCGTGTTTGATGTCCTTGCGCAGGCGTTCATGCGAGACAAAGACTACGCCCGGCTCTTTCAACTGCGTGTTCTTAAGAAACGGTTCGAGCTTGGCGTGCCGTTGATTCAGGGAGGAGCGGGTGACGACGTGCCCGCCGACAAGCGGCCGGAGTATGAGCAGGAATTCGTCCGGGCTGCGCGAGAGGTAGGAGAGCTCTTTCTGGCTGACAACGACATCCCGCGAGCTTGGCCGTACTTCCGGGCTATTGGCGAAGCTGCGCCAATTGTGGCTGCCATCGAGCATACGGAAGAACACGAGAATATGCCTGGCATCATCGAAATCGCCTACCAGGAACAAATTCACCCCCGTAAAGGATTTGAGCTCATTCTGAAGCACTATGGCATTTGCCGCGCGATCTCGAGCGTCTTCCAATATCCCAGCCGGGAAGGCCGGCAAGATTGCATCGGCCTGCTGCTGCGCAGCCTGCATCTTGAACTCCGCAGCAACCTGGCAAGAACGATTGAGCAGAAGGAAGGCGCCGCGCCGGATGAAGCGAGGATTCCTGCGCTCATCGCGGGGCGAAGCTGGCTGTTCGAGGATAACTGTTACTACATCGATACGTCGCATGTCGTTTCGCTGCTGCAGTACAGTCTCGAGCTCGACGATTCAGCGTCGCTGGAGCTGGCACTCGAGCTGGCTGAGTACGGAACCCAGCTTGGCTCAATGCTGCAGCGTTGCGGCAACCCACCTTTCGAAACGTTCGCGGACTACGCGGCCTATTTCCGCGCGGTGGTGGGCCGGGACGAAGAGGCAGGGATCGATCACTTTCGCCGCAAGGTGGCCGAGACCGACCCCGAAGAGTATGGAACGGCGTCGGCGCAGGTGCTCGTGGCCTTGCTCAGCCGCCTTGGGCGCTTCTCGGAAGCGGTGGACGTCTCACTCGCGCACCTCAAGGGCACCGACCCGAATCACCACGCATGTCCTTCAGTGCTCCAGCTGTGCCAGCAGGCAGGAGACTTTGGGCGACTACGGCGGATCGCCAGCGAGCAGGGAGATGTGTTGAGTTTCGTCGCCGGCCTCTTACAAGAGGTTCAGAAGGAGGGGTCGCGAACGGCCGGCCCCAACGTAGTTCCAGTCGAGAGTCCAAGAGCGTTTCTTGATTAAGGCGTGCAGCGGGCGCTGTCAAGTGCCGGCAGCTAGCGGTGCGTTACTCTGGCGAAGCGCTTTGTCTTCTGGAACTCACAGCCGGGTTTCCGTTTTCGCAGGAACCGCGAATCCAAGCTTGACGAATGGCGATTCCTGCAGGCGGCCTGGCCCGAGAGATCTAGGGAAGTTCTTGGACGCTCACGTCCTTCTCTCAATCGTTGCAAAAGTACTTGCTTAATCTAATCGAATCGAGTATAGTACGGGGCATGCGACGAACTAAGAAGACTCCTACTCAGAAGGACCTGGTCAGTGTACGATCCCAACTGCGTTATGAGAAACGCCGGACGGCCGTCGAGGCGGTGCGCAACGGCGAATCGGCTTCGACGGTGGCGCGCGTGATGAAGGTTCCCCTCCGAACGCTGTTCAGCTGGATCGCCCGCTACCGGCTGGGGGGCGAGCAGGCGTTGCAAGAAGGGCGACGCAGCGGCCGAC
>VFZK01000597.1 GCA_016871215.1 Acidimicrobiia bacterium
TTTCGGTAGAGTGACCCATGTTTATTTATAGAATTCCGACTGATTTGTCCCGCACAAAATCGTCAATCCCAGAAATTCTCTCCCCAATGCGGATGCCGGAATTTGACTCGCACTTCCAATTGCACCCATGAGGGACTTTGCGGCGGTTCAGAAGACTTCCAAGAAAGGCCGCAGTTTGCAGCCGACAGGAGCTTCGACCTCTTGTCTTCCGGTGCCTGCAGAAGCCACACAGACTGACGGTGCCATTGGACCAGTTGCTCCATTCGGTAACGGGAGAACCTCGTGGACGCCAGCCGACGTAACGATGTGCGAATCCTGATTGTCGATGCTAGCGCCGATGTCCGGGCGTTGCTGCGGCGGCAGTTGCCGGATTTGGACGAGACCCGGTTCGCTTTCGATGAGGCCGGCAGTGGCCATGAGGCCGTCGAGAAGCTCGAACGGCTGAGCTTCGACTGTGTATTGGTGGATTGCTCCCTGGAAGGTGGCGGAGTGGAGTGGGTGGCGCGCTTGCGGCAGGCCGCGCCGGCAGTCCCGATCGTTGCTTTGTCTGCCGAAGGCAGCGAAGAACTGGCGGTGGCATGCTGGAAGAGGGGCGCCCACGACTATCTCAATAAGGGCCGGCTGGCGGAGACGGCGCTGCGAGACGCAGTGCTGGCGGCAATCGAAAAGAGTCTGCAACTGCAGATTCTTGAAGGACAGAAACAGAAGCTGCTCGAAGAAGAACGCCTGCGGGTGCTGATGCAACTGGCAGGTTCCACGGCTCACGAAATCAACCAACCCCTGACCGGACTCATCGGATTTTGCCAACTGCTCCACCGCGATCCCAGTTGCCCCCCCCAGTCTGCTGCCAATCGTCGATAACATTGTTCGATCGGCCCATCAGATTCACGGCGTGCTTCAACAGGTCCGGGTTTCTCCTCCCAAAGAGCTGTCAGCGGCGCCGCCGCGACCGGGCCCGATGATCTTCACACGGCCGTTTCAAGTGCTTGCCGTGGAAGATAGCGATACTGACTTCGAGCGAATCCGCCAACTGCTGGAGGCGGAGGCTCGTCAACTCCGTCTCACGCGCGCTACCGATTTGAAGGCTGCAGTGCAGCTGTGCTCCGAAAAAGCCTTCGACCTTTGCCTGGTGGACTACCAACTGCCAGACGGGCGGGGCATCGAGTTTGCCGAGCAGGTGAAGCAGGCGGGCCGTACGGTGCCCTGCATTCTGGTGACAGGGTTAGGTGGCGAAAGTCTCGCTGCCGAGGCTTTTCGACGAGGCTTCTACGACTACCTTCCCAAGCACGAATTGAGCCGAGCCGTTTTGCCTCGAAGCATTTGGAATGCTTTGGAGCGTGCACGCATGCTGCGGGAGATTGAAGAAGCGACTCGGCGCATCTCCGAGCTCTCGGCGCGCGACAAAGTGACTGGCCTTTGGAACAGGCATCGGTTGGATGAGCGGCTGGCGGAGGAATTCACGCGCAGCCAGCGTTACAAAGTTCCGGTCACCATCGGTATTTGCGACTTGGATCATTTCAAGCAGATCAACGATTCATTTGGTCATGCCTGCGGTGACTCTGTGCTGAGAACGGCAGCCGAGCTCATGAAGACGGCTCTAAGGCAAACCGACTTCATTGGACGCTATGGCGGCGAGGAGTTTTGCCTCGTCTTTACCAATACCGACCTGGCTGACGCCGCGTTGTGTTGCGAACGGATCCGCCAACGGATTGAAGCGGAGAAGCAGGCGACAGACAAAGGCGAGACGTTCTCCATCACTGTGAGCTTTGGGCTTTCCCAGTGTGGTAGCCAACACGGCAGTGTGGAAGCGCTGATTTCGGATGCGGATCGCGCGTTGTATGCCGCCAAAAACCAGGGGCGGAACCAGGTTTACCTGTGTGTGGGCGGAAGCCTGTTTCCCCTGGTGCAAGCCGGCGGACCCAACTCAGTTCCTGAACCCGATGGCGGAAGCCTTGGGGCTCACGGACAGGAAACGACAAACTAGAGAAGGCGTGGCTCGCGCCAGAGACGAACCCTTCTGCAGCCCCAGCGTCATAGCTTCCAAATCCCTCAGGCCGACTTGGATTCCTGGAGCGTTTCGGTGGCGACCCGGTTCTTGCCGCCTTTCTTTGCCAGGTAGAGCGCCAGGTTCTATGAAAGGGCATGTCAAGAACAAACTTCAACCTCGGCGGCTGGCCAAGGAATCTTTCATGGACAGCTTGCCCCTTCTCCGTCGGGAGTTGCTTCCAGCTTCCCCAGGTCCCCAGCTTCTCTC
>VFZK01000598.1 GCA_016871215.1 Acidimicrobiia bacterium
AGAGTCCAGCAATCAGAATCATGAACGCCAAGCCGCCTTAATCGACAAAAGAAGTTCCACCCGCTGAAAAATCGCTCCCCAGGCGGATTCTCACCACTTTCAAAACCGGGGGTTTTGCAGCGGAATCAAACACCTAGCCTGTTTCTGTCGCGAAACTCCTACAGCGCCGCATCCGATGGATGCGACAAGAGCAGTCCAGCCTTCCGATCCTTCAAGTAACAAATCAATGCGAGCGCAGCCAGCCCCAGGCTAAAAACCGGCATGAACCAGATGGCACGTTCAAGTCCCAGGCGGCTTCCCAGGCTCCCGATGAGGTAAGGTCCGATGGCGGCGCCGATGTTGCCGAAGGCTCCGATCAAAGCGAAAGCAATGGCCGACCTACCCAGAAATCGAAACCCAGTATAGGAGTTCAACGAGGGGCCGTCTCCGGAGATGAACATGCCGGCGACCGCAAAACAAACGAGCCCGGCGCCATAGCTGGGAGCTGCAATGGTGGCCACGAAAGCCAGAGTCCCTCCAGCAGCCGAGACG
This sequence comes from Acidimicrobiia bacterium, assembly GCA_016871215.1. GTDB lineage: Bacteria > Acidobacteriota > Terriglobia > Versatilivoradales > Versatilivoraceae > VFZK01. The sequence goes on from VFZK01000598.1 coordinate 532, forward strand.
AACAAGATGAGGAGTTCCGGCGTCTTCCATTTCGCGGTGACCCAGGTAAGAATCGAGCGGCCCACAAAGAAGCCCGCGGAGTTCACGCTGATGAAGTAGGCTGCCTCGGCAGGATCGATCCGCAACCGAAGGTTGTAAAGCTGCCCGGTCCAAGTCACCATTCCGACCTGGGCCAGCCCGTGCAGCAAGAAAGCGACTCCAATGAAGTAGATGGTGGGCTTGGCAAGGATTTCGGCCATCACGTGTGATGATTTGCGAGTCGACGATGCCTGGGTGTGCGCAAACGATTGCGGTTCTTTGATGAAAAAACTCCACGCACCGAGAAAGAGCAGCACAAGGCAGGTGGCATAGTAGCCCCATCGCCAGCTTGCGCCGCTGACCGCGGCGTGCGCCAACCATTTCCCCAGAAACACCGGCACGAGGGTGGCCCCGATCGCGTCGACGATTCCCCAGATGAGAAAGACACTTTGCCGCGTTTCGTAGAAGGTTTCGGAGATCAGGGAATTGCAGACGACGCCCAGCGCGGCAATGGCAACTCCGAACAGGCACGTGCCTGCCACAACCACGGCGAAGTTGGGCGCAATTCCAATCGCTCCCAGCCCCACAGCCAGAAGGAGCACGGAGATGATCGCGGCGCGTTTCAGTCCCATCTTTTGAATCGTCCATCCTCCAACCGCCGCAATCAGAAGCGCGCTGGCAAAGTAAATCAGCTGGGTGCGCCCTTTTTGTTCTAGCGTGGCCCCAAACTCCGACTCAAAGACTGGAAAAGTCAACGGCAGGTAATTGAATGTTCCTCCGAGAGCGAAGCCCAAAGCATTGACATACCAGAACGTCGGATTCGTCCACGGAATCCCCTTCCTGGCGGGCGGGACGGGGCGCAGTGATTCGCCAGCTTGGCTCATCAAGTCTCCTTTTTTCGCAACACGGGCACCTGACCAAGAATCAAGGATTCATCATCGCGGCGGTCCGCAGAATTTGGCTGTTGAGTTCGTCGACGTAGGGCCGAGTGAAGGGGTCGGGAGAATAGGCAGCACTTCGGCAATAACTGCTCGTTAAGAGGCCCCGCGCCTGCAGGAGTGTCTTTTCGCAGTATAGGTACAGCTCCAAATTCTGCAAGGCAAACGTAATCTGCGGAAGCACCTGCCCAAACAGCCGGAAAGCTTCGGCAGACTGGCCTTCTTTGCGCAGATCGAACACCGCATTCAGAATGTCTGCGATCGCAAGGCCTGGCATCAAGCCGCAGATCCCGGCTGGGATCAACTCCATCATGAAGACGCCTCCCCATCCTTCTAGAACTCCCACGCGGTCCTGCGTTGCCTCGCGGATGGCGCTCACCTTTGGAGCTGACAGCGGTTCCTCGAGCTTCAGGTAGCGAAAACTCGGGCACTCTCTGCGAAGCCGCGCCACGAAATCGACACTAACCGTAGGGCCACCCGGGTTGAAATCCTGAACAAAGCAGGGAACCCCGGCGCCGTCGAGGATCGGCGCCAGGTAGCGCAACAGATCGTCCTCCGAAAGGGCGAACTGCCTGGGAATGGCTACCGAGATCAGATCGGCGCCGGCCGCGACGTTTGCCTGGGCGAATGAGAGCGCGATCCGCGAGGAGCCATGATTACTCTGAGCGATCACCTGCAGCCGGCCCGCAGATTGTTGCACTGCGATCTCGACCACCCGGGCACGCTCTCGTTCCGATA
>VFZK01000599.1 GCA_016871215.1 Acidimicrobiia bacterium
CCGCGCTGCCCAACACCTCTTGCACCATCTCATCGTCCCGCACGTATCTCACATGGTGCATTCGCGCAAAACCTAAGTAAAACATCAACACGGTCCCCATCACGAATTGGGCATTACTCAGACTCGCCGGCTGCCGCTTGACCGTTAGCTTCTCGTACAGCAGCTGCACAAACTCCAGCTTCTCCAACAACGCCGCCAGCGGTAACAGGCCGCCGTACGGGGTCAGCACCCCGCCTCCAAAGTCGTACCGGGTGGCCGCCCCGATTTTATTGGCTTTCCCCCGCGTTCTTTCTTTTCCGCTCGCAACGGCCTTTTCAGACCTCGGCGCTTTTGCTATCTTCTCCATTCGGGAGTGCTCCTTTCCTTGATCGCTCTATCAAGTCTGGATAGGTCGTCTTTGCAAACCGCCTATCCTAGGGCACTCCCGCTTTCCTTTCAATCCCTCCGTTCCGGTTCAGTCGCTATAAGCCCGTTCGGCGCATAATCTGGGTTCTATGGAACCAGCGAGAACGCCGTCAAGTCTCAAGTCTGGATCGCCGTTTCCATTTACGTCCTAGTCGCGATCGTGAAAAAACAGCTCAATCTCAACTTCAGTCTCTACACAATTTTGCAAATTCTGAGTCTGACTTTGTTCGAAAGAAGGCTGATTTTACAGGTACTTTCAGAGATTGAGCCCGCACCTGCTCAGCGGCCTATGAGCAAACAACTGAACCTATTCAACTTATAGTTGGACACTAGTGACCGAGTTTAACCAATCTCTAGACCAGGTCGAGCTACTGCAGCACGCGGCTCGTGTCATCAGCACCGATCTGCAGTTTCATGGGTGCCTGATCGCCACTTGGGATGAAGAGGCCAAGCGACTGACCTTGGAGGCCACTTACCGCCCTGGCTTTGAACCGGCCCTCAGAGACATGGATTTTCAGCCGGATCAGGGCATCATGGGATGGGTGGCGATGCACCAAGAACCCCGCATCATTCCCGATGTTCAGATGGAGCCCCTCCACCACAGATTCTTCTCGGACACGCGCTCAGAAATGGCGGTTCCGCTTGTCCACCCAAAGAAAATCTTGGGTGTGCTGGGCGTCGAAAGTCACGTGCCACATGCCTATAACTCGGATCATCTTGGAGTGCTTGCCATGGTGGCTGGCAACCTGGCCCTGGCATTGAAAAACGCTGAACTGTATTCCACGGCCAAGCTTCACAGCGAGAACCTGCAGTCGATGGTCGAGCAACGAACCCTTGAGCTGGCAAGCCAGAAACGTTTCATGGAGAGTATCGTCGACGCGCTTCCCCTGGGACTCTACGTCATCGACAAAGACTACACCGTGACAAGTTGGAACCGGAAGCGAGAGACCGGCATCCTGGGAATTTCGCGGGATCGTGTTATTGGCAAGAGCGTCCTATCGGTTTTCTCGAGCATGTCGTCCGAGCGGCTAAAGACTGAGTTCGATCACGTATTCTCGACCGGCCAACCGTTCGAGACTCAAACAGCCTCTTGGTCCTCAGGCGAAAAGCGGTACTACCACCTGCGCAAGATTCCGATGTCGATCGACGGCAACGCCGTGAGCCACGTCATCACACTTGGGGAGGACATCACCGACCGCCGGCGCCTTGAAGAATCGGTCCATACGAACGAAAAGCTCGCGAGCATCGGCCAGCTGGCAGCCGGAATCGCGCATGAGATCAACAACCCTCTGGCCGCCATTGCCGGCTGCGTCGAGGGGCTCCTTTCGCGAGCTCAAGAGCCAACGCTTGCTGGCGTCCCGGCGTTCGAGGATTTTCCAGAGTACTTGAAGATTGTAGACTCCGAAATCTTTCGTTGCAAAGGCATCATCAGCAACCTGCTCGACTTCAGCCGGACGAAAGACATCCTGAAGCAAGAGATCCGAATCAACGACACCATCGAGCAGACTCTCCAGCTCCTAAGCCACCACAAGAGCTTCAAGCAGATCAAGGTCGTCAAAGAGCTCGACCCGGCGTGTCCTGCTGTCGTTGGCAACAGCGGGGAGCTTCGGCAAGTTTTCCTCGCCCTGTGCATCAACGCCATGGATGCCATGAATGAATCCGGAACGCTTGCCATTCGCTCCTCAGAGGGTGTTTAAAAACCCTCTGAATGCTGCGCCAGACGGCGGAGCATCAGGTGAATCATGGCGATCTTGATGAAAGCCTCACTGGTTTCGGGCAAATACTCGTAGTCCTTGCTGAGTCGGCGATAA
>VFZK01000600.1 GCA_016871215.1 Acidimicrobiia bacterium
AAGTAATCGGTTTGCGGGCAGACGGTGAGCCGTGTGGATGGATCCCAGGTTTCGCCGCTGTCCTTCGAGCGAATGAGCTTGATGGTGTCGAAGTCCTCGTGTTTTCTTCCGCGCGTTTCGTTGTAGAGGACGATGACATCGCCATTCTTGAGCTGCGTGGCGCCGATATGCGCATGGTAGTGATCACGGTCAATCGAGATGGTCACCTTTTGGGCATTCTTGATCTTCATCTGCTCTCCTTGAGTAGCCGGGGCCACTGATCCTAAGAGAGTGTTTAAAAAGGCGCGCTTTGGTTCGTAGTCCCGCCTTTAGGCGGAAGGAAATGCTGTGGTTCCGGCTAAAGCCGGGACTACAAACGTAGCTGACTCCTTGAACCACGCCTTTCTAAACACCCTCTAACGGCTTCCGGACGTCGTCTTCGGCTGCGCAACGCGGCCTATGGCCGGGCAAATCAAACTGAGTAGCGTGCGCATTCGAGAGCGAAAGTGGCTTCTGGTTCCACGTCAAGCGTGTCTCTGGATTCACCCTCGCAGACAGCCTCGTAGGCGGTCAGAATAGCGCCATCCTTCAGTTGAACGCTGCGGGGACAACCGAAATCTCTGCCGCCAGGCGATGGAGCAGGCATCGACCTTACCTGAACAGCGTCCTCGGGACTCCACGAGGTTCCATCGTGAGAGATGCATCGGCGAATCCCAGGGCTCGAGTCGATCGGACAAGCGAAAGTACAAAGCACGCGGCCATCGTCTAAGCTGGTTATGTCGGCAAAGCTTCCCCAGATCCCGGTTGGAGCAGGTCTTAGCCAGTTCAATCCGCCATCCTCCGAAATCGTTTGGTAGATGCAGCCATCCTGGGGATTCTGGGTTGCGACACAAGCACTCCTCAACATAGCCATGAGCCGGCCATCGCCCGCACGAACAATGCTGGAGGCTTCGTAGTCTCTGGAGCCCGAGTCGCGAGCGACGATGCTGTGGAAAGCCCAGCTTGCACCGGAGTCGTCAGATCGCAGTAGAAAGGAGGAAATCGGTTCAGCTGTGCGCTTGTAGCGGTCTTCTCGATGTCCGCAGAGCGGAAGCAACAACCTGCCGCCCGGGAGTTCCAGAACCGAGGCACCAGGCCAGGCAGTCTGAAACGGGGCAATGTCGATCTTGGATGCCTGGCTCCAAGAATGGCCATTGTCGGCAGACTTCCGAAAGTAAATACCCTCGATCTCGCATCCTCTCTTCCAGCTGGGTCCTCGTTCGAGCAGAAAGCGGAATTTTGCTGCGCAGGAGAGTACAACACCCGTCGATAGCTGAATGATTGTCGCGGCTCCGTAGCCGCGTTGAGTTTCGCTATCGCCAAAGATGGTTTGAGGCTGTTTCCAGCTGGCGCCATCATCCGAAGATCGACTGAAGAGGATGCTTCCGGTGCGATGACCCGTGTGGCACAACTGAAAGACGGCGGCCACATCGCCGTTCTGAAGTCTGGCCAGGCTGGCGTCCCGGCATGAACGAAAGGTGTGCCGATGTACCGTAGAATAGTCCACAGCCCGAGGCGCCGCTTCCTGAGCGGAATCGGATTGTGAACGATCGCTGTTTCTATCGAAGCCAGCTGTTGTTGCTAACCCGACGGTCGACAAGAAAAACTGGCGCCTGGAGGATTGCATGGCGTCTCTCGTTTCCAGACTTTGGCTTATTGCTTCTGAAAGGTTTTTGTTGCCGTCCATTTCAAGCCCGTGCGTTATAGCAAATCGCGAGTCGCGAATCGCCAATCGCAACTGCATCTAACTAACCAAGGGCTGCGCCCTTGATATCCCGGTTACGACAGGTAGGGCGCGGTGTCCTCACCGCGCCGTTTTCCCAACGCATCGGCACTTCGCGGCGGGCTGAGGACAGCCCGCCCTAGTGCGCCTGAAAGCGCATTTGGTCAGAGAGGTGTAAGTCCTCTTCAGGCACGCCCTCTCCGGCCTGTAACCGACTGCAACTGCGTCGCCGCGAGGCGGGGTGGGGAGCCGGAGGAGGGGAACGATTAGTCCGTAGGACACGAACGCGATTCGGGCTGTCGGTGTCGGCGAGCCTGCTAGGGACTGGCGAAGCCCGGACTCACGCGAGTGAGAAGCCCGACACGCTGAGGGGTAGGGTGCAAAAGCGATGGTGGGAGCCCAAGGGTGGTTGGCG
>VFZK01000601.1 GCA_016871215.1 Acidimicrobiia bacterium
ACTGACTCCCGGGTGGATCTTCCTAAGAGTGAAGAAAATTGAAATCGGTCACTACCAAAAACTCCCGTTACTGAACTGACATGAACAACTTGCAGACACTGTAGGCTCGAACAGCTGGACACTAGTGGGAAAATATAGCGAATCGCACAGGCAAATACAATTGCTGAGTCGGATGAACCCGGCCGGAGAGCTCGCCGCCACGGTTATGATAGACTGAACTCCTTATTTGCGATAAGCGTAGAGCCAAAGAAGGGACTCCAAGGAAAGATTCGAAATGCGTGTGCTCGTGACTGGCGGTGCTGGATTCATTGGATCGCATCTTTGCGAACTCCTCGTCCATGCAAATCATGAAGTGATCTGCTTAGACAACTACTTCACCGGATCGAAGAAGAATGTCTACGTCCTACTGAATCGACCCGGGTTCGAAGTGATTCGCCACGACATCATCAATCCGATTGATCTGGAGGTCGATCAAATCTACAATCTGGCGTGTCCCGCTTCTCCCGTTTTCTATCAGATCAACCCCGTCCGGACCATTCATGCCAACGTACTTGGTGTCACCAACATGCTTGAGTTGGCGAAACGCACCAAGGCCCGGATTCTGCAGGCTTCAACATCCGAGGTCTATGGCGATCCGACGGTGCATCCACAGCGTGAGGACTACTGGGGAAACGTGAATCCCATCGGCGTCCGCAGCTGCTACGACGAGGGCAAGAGGGTCGCCGAGGCGCTCATGATGGATTACCACCGGCAGTTTGGCGTCGACATCCGGATCGTTCGAATCTTCAACACCTATGGGCCTCGGATGGCGCTGAATGACGGCCGAGTCGTCAGCAATTTCATTGTTCAGGCGTTTCAGGGCGAAGACATCACGATTTACGGCAAAGGGGAGCAAACGCGGTCCTTCTGCTACGTCTCAGACTTGGTTGCTGGGCTGATCGCGATGATGAACGTCACCGAGTTCTGTGGCCCCGTCAACCTCGGCAACCCCGGCGAATTCACGATTCTAAGCCTGGCCGAGAAGGTGCTGAAGATGACGAACTCATCGTCGAAACTGGTCTTTCGCGAGCTGCCTTCTGACGATCCGGTCAGAAGGAAGCCGGACATCAGCCTGGCCTTAGAGAAACTCGGCTGGGTTCCCAAGGTCGACATCGATAAAGGACTTGCCCACACATTGGAGTATTTCAAGACCGCCATTAACGGAGCCTAAAAGCGGGGCGGGCTCCCAGCGAGTCACAACCTCGAACTGGAGGTATTCATGACAAGTCAATATGCAAGGTTCTCGGCATCGGTCTGCCAAGTTCTCCTCCTGGTTCTGATTGCCTTCGGAACGCCGGCCTGTTCCAAAGATCCGGCGAAGGCCAAGAAGGAGTATTTCGAGAGCGGAGTGAAGTACTTCAACGAAAACAAATTTCGGGAGGCGGTCATTCAGTTTAAGAACGCCATCGCAATTGACGGCCGGTACGCGGAAGCACACTATCAGCTTGGGATCTGCTATTCGAAACTGGGGCAGATCCCGCTGGCCTATCGAGAGTTCGTCAAGACAACGGATCTGGATGCTGGGCACGTCGGCGCTCAACTAAGGCAAGGAGCGCTGCTGTTGGCGCAACGAAAATTCGACGAAGCCAAGGCCAAGGCAGAACTCATCCTGAAATCGGATCCACGAAACGTCGATGCGCAGGTCCTGTTGGGGAACAGCTACGCAGGTCTCAAAGACCTCGATCGCGCGATTGAAGAGTTGCAGGAAGCCGTGGATCTTGACCCAAAACAAGTGCCGCACTACCTGAATTTGGCCGCGGCACAGTACTTCAACAAGCAGCCCGACCTAGCGGAGGCGACTTTTAAGAAAGCGATATCCCAGGATTCGAAGAACGTCCAGCCCCGTATTGCCCTCGCTCAGCTGTGCAGCTCTACAGAGCGTAGCGCCGACGGTGAGGCGACGCTAAAAGCTGCCATTGAAGCGAATCCGGAGTCCATCGAAGCGCATCAAGCTCTAGCCTATTTCTATCACGCTAAGAGGGTGTTTAAAAACCCTCTGAATGCTGCGCCAGGCGGCGGAGCATCAGGTGAATCATGGCGATCTTGATGAAAGCCTCACTGGTTTCGGGCAAATACTCGTAGTCCTTGCTGAGTCGGCGATAA
>VFZK01000602.1 GCA_016871215.1 Acidimicrobiia bacterium
CAGCCTCTGCCGTGCCGAACGCGGTGGATGACGCGATCGCCAATCAGCTGCGCCGCCATTGGGACGATGGCGAGATCGTTGAAATCCTGGGTGTGATCGCCTTGTTCGGCTATCTCAACCGCTGGAACGATTCGATGGGAACCAGCCTTGAAGCTGGCGCCCAGTCAGCCGGTCAGCAACATCTGGGACACCTGGGGTGGAGCCCAGGCAAGCACGGCAACACATGAGATCCGCGGCATTTGCCGTCAACGCGTGGAGGTTGGGTGAAGGTTGTGTCGTGAGGGCCGCATCATTGTCTATTCAAGCCGACTCCGCTTCGCGGTGCAGCGCAATCTAGGCATTCGGCAGCATGCTCGCTCAGCCCAGGCTGCGCACTGGCGCATCAAGGGGACTCCGCACCCGCAGTACTCCGCGCGACGCCTGCTCCACGACATGCGTGTAGATCATGGTGGTTTCCACATTCGAGTGCCCGAGCAGCGTCTGGATCGTGCGGATGTCGTAGCCGTCCTCGAGCAGGTGTGTGGCGAAACTGTGGCGCAGTGCGTGGCTGGTGACTCGGCGATCCACGCCTGCGGCAAGCGCCGCATGTGCGATCGCCCTCTGTACGGTCGACTCGTGCACGTGCCACCTCCCACGCTTGCCCGAAACGGGATCGCTGCTCAAGCCATCGGCGTGGAAAAGGTACTGCCACGCCAAGGTCCACGCAGCCCTCGGTGCCTTGCGCGCGAAGGCGAACGGGAGTTCCACCCAGCCCTCGCCCGCCGCAAGGTCCGCCGCATGCAGTCGACGTCGGGCCTCGATGCGTGAAACCAGTGGTTCGACATGCCGCTCGGGCAACGGCGTGATGCGGTCCTTGTCCCCCTTGCCGCGTCGCACGGTCAGCTGCAGGCGGTCAAGGTCAATGTCCATGACGCGAACGGCGCACGCCTCGCCCACGCGCAGTCCAGCGCCGTACATGAGTTCGGCGATCAGACTGATCGGCGCGGGCACTTGGGCGAGCAGGGCGTGTACTTCGCGGCGACTCAGTACGGTCGGCATGCGACGAGATGGCTTCGCGCGCACGGCGTGGAAGGAGCCCGGGTCAATCTCAAGCACCTGCTTGTACAGAAAGACCAACGCGTTCAGAGCCTGGTTCTGCGTTGAAGCGGCAACCTTTCGCTTCACGGCAAGGTGTGAGAGAAAGCCCTCAATCTCGGCAGCACCCATGGCAGTCGGATGTCGCCACCCGCTTGCGGTGCGGTGAAACCGCAGGAAGCCCATGATCCATCCCCAGTAGGTGCGCTTGGTGCGAAGCGAATAGTGCTTGCGGCGGATGACCGCAACAAAGTCGTCGCGCAAGGACATGCGGCGCGACCGTACCGCGCAAGGTCTTCAGCCAGACAGAGTCAGGCGGAAGTTCGCGAAGATTTTCGGGGGGGGGAATGAAGGCAGTCACGGGCGGCTGTGTTGGTGAACGGCGCAGGGGGTCCACGGGAGTTTGGGCTGTACTTTCCGGCGGGTCACGGGGGACCCAAGTCAGAGCGGCAGAGAACATGCGTCGGGGCCCTGTTCTCACGAACTGATATCCTGCCCTAGACGAGCGGTTATCGTGAAAACCGCAGATTCACCTGTTCGGCAAACAACAACAAGCAGGAGAAGAAGATGAAAGTAGTCAAGACGATGATCGCAATGGTTCTTGCGGTCACAATACTGCCGGGATGTGGAGGAAAACCCTCAACTGAGGAATTGGCAAAAGAGGTCCAGTCGCACATAGAAGAGAAATGGGCCTCCGAACCGGAATTGGCGACCGCTAGAATCACGAGCTTCAAACTGGTGCACAAAGGAGGACAGCAATACAGGGGTTTGTTGGAAGCGACCAAGGATGGCGAGTCAGTGACCCTTGGCGTAGATGTCACTTACGATGGGGAATCCTTCATGTGGGAGATAGCAGATTAGGAGTCTGCCGAACAAGGCGCTCCACTGGACGGGGATTCTGCTGCGCTCCATCCCCGCCAGTGAGCTTTGACGTTCGGCGGTCTTGCAAGGAGAGAGTGATGCGTGAGGAGCACAGGGCAGTGTCCTGCTGTCGGGCCAGCAACGTGAGGCGGATCTCACCAGCGCCGGCGTTGGGCGATCGTCTCGCCGAACGGTCG
>VFZK01000603.1 GCA_016871215.1 Acidimicrobiia bacterium
CTGAGTCTGACTTTGTTCGAAAGAAGGCTGATTTTACAGGTACTTTCAGAGATTGAGCCCGCACCTGCTCAGCGGCCTATGAGCAAACAACTGAACCTATTCAACTTATAGTTGGACACTAGTGATGATTTCAACCGAATGCGAAGGGGTAAGCCGTTTCGCCGAAGGTTCGGCGAAGGCAAGCGGAAGCGATCGCCGGGTTCTCCTGTGCTACACTGCGCGCCCATGCCCACCTGGAAGCTGACAATCGAGTACAAGGGAACGCGGTACTTGGGCTGGCAGGAGCAGAAGCAAGGCCGCACCGTGCAGGGCGCGCTGCGCGCTGCCGCGGAAGATTACTTTGGCGAGAAAGTCGATCTGGGTGGATCCGGGCGCACCGACGCCGGCGTCCACGCGCTGGCTCAGGTCGCTCACTTACGCGCATTGCAGAAGCGCCCGGCCGAGCCTGTTCAAGCCGCGCTTAACGAACGGCTGCCTGCGGACATTCATGTGCTTCAGGTCGAGCCGGCAACCGAGCGGTTCCACGCCCGGCATTCCGCAGTAGCGCGCCAGTACCTCTACCAAGTTTCTACGCGCCGCACGGCTTTTGCGAAAGACTACGTCTGGTGGGTGAAGTCGCAGCTGGATTTGCCCCGCATGGAACAGTGTGCCAGCGTCTTTGTCGGAAAACACGACTTTCATAATTTCACAGAAAGACCCAACGAACAGGGATCGACGCTCGTCATGGTTGAAGGTCTCCGCTTGAAATCGGTCGATGACCTCATCCTGGTGCGCTTGAACGCTTCGCATTTCCTGTGGAAGATGGTGCGCCGAATCGTCGGTGTTCTGGTTCAAGTCGGAATGGGAGCACTACCGGTCGAAACGGTAAGCCGTTTTCTGGCCAAACCGAAAGCGGAAGTAGGTCAGTGGACTGCTCCAGCCGCCGGACTTTTCCTTGAGCGCGTGCTCTACCCAGGGGACTCGCCGTCCCACGAGATGTTGCCGGCAGTCCCTGTTCGCAGGATCAACGGCTTCGTCTCTGATTAAAGAACACGTGGCATGGTCGCAAGCCGGTTGGTGCTTGGAACATTCACGAAGGCCTTCGGCCGGTCTCGTCGATGCAGGAACACAGAAGGTTGGTGTCCGACCGTCGAGTCGAATTGTTCCTGAGGGCAGAACGGCTGGCGCCTGGATGCGCCGCGGAACCCGGCACACAGGCTAAATCCCGAATCAGCCTTCAATCCAAGTCACCTCCAGGCCCATCTGTTGGGCAGCCTCCCGCTGCCTGCCATCCGCCGTGATAAATGGGATGCGGAGCCCACTCGCCGCCTGGAAGACCAGGGCTGAGGCGATGTGGATGGCATCCAGAGTCCTGGCGGGCGTTTGTTGAATCACTGTTTCTGCGCGGGAAAGAACCCTTGTGCTGGTTTCTACCATCTCCCACCGCACCCGGTCGCTGCCAATTCTGCGCAGCGTGGCCACAAGGTTCTTTTCTGAGAACTCACCCCCTCGCCTGCGCCTCCCGAGAGCCGACAGCAGCTCCAGTGGTGTAATCGCTGAGGTCAGGAAGTCGTAACGGCGCATCCAGCGGCGTATCTCGAGCGAACCCGGCTCAAGGATATACCGCTTCACGGCAGCACTGGTGTCGAAGTAAGCAAAGTTCAACGTTCGTCGCGCTCCTCGCGGAGGGTTGCCGTCATGGTTCGGCCGGCGACAGGAAGCGGTTTCCAGCGCGGTTCGGGCATGGGACCTCGCTTCAATGCGGGACGCAGCAACCCTTCCGCCTCCAGCCGTTGAACCACGGTCTCGCTACTGCCAATCTCAGGCAGAGGCTTGATCACGGCCACTGGCCTTCCACGCTCCGTCAGGATCACCTCCTGGCCCGCTTTCACGGCCTTCATCGCCTTCGAAAAACGCTGATTGGCTTCCCGCAGTCCCAGGCGCATAGCGCTCCCTATGTAGTGACGTCACTACATTAATCTCACACGTCACTTCGTGTCAACCCTCTAAGAGGGTGGGTTCAAGGAGTCAGCTACGTTTGTAGTCCCGGCTTTCGCCGGAACCACAGCATTTCCTTCCGCCTAAAGGCGGGACTACGAACCAAAGGGCGCCTTTTTAAACACTTTCT
>VFZK01000604.1 GCA_016871215.1 Acidimicrobiia bacterium
TCAAGCGTGATCAAATCCGGAATCTCGCGCTGCAAAGCCGCTCGGGCTTCCTGGAGCGTTTCGGCTTCTGAGATCTGATAGCTCCACGATTCCAGTTTCTGCCTCATCGACCATCGAATCAGTTTCTGAAGTAGTAACTAAAACCACAAACCCAGTTACAAGGGTGGGGCCAAATTGAATGATCAAAAGGGGCCAAACCAGATTGACGAAACCAAGCGATTCGAGACAGACGGCGGTTCGATTGGAATTCAAATATAGTCCAGCGGTGAAAGGGTGCCAAAGGGATTTTGTTGGCGGGAGGCTATCGTGCGGGATCTGGAGCGCGTATCAGCTGGGGAATCGCCTTTTAACGGGACGATGACTCGGTTACAACAGCGAGTTTGCGAACCTCGGGTTACGGAAAGCCTTCGCTACAGAACGTGAGACGTGTCGGCCAGTCGAGTCCAAGCGGGGCCGTGTGCCCGAGACTCGGGAATCAACCACACCGGGCAAGGGCTTCGATGCAATACGCCTTGTGAGTTTGCCCCGAAGATAGCGCGGTCTAGAACGTTCTTGGTGTGTGCTCCCATCAGAATGAGGGTGCACTGGATGCTCTCGGCGTAAGCAACCACCTGCTCCACGACCGTCCCCATCCTGACCTCAAAAACCACCCGGTCCAGATAACCTTCCGGCAGGGCTGCTTTCAGCCGTTCGAGCGACGTCTTCAGGCGATGCCTCTTCTCCTCTTCGAAGTCAAGACGGTGTGCCAGTGCTCGCAGGTCATCGATCGCGAGATTGGCCTCAACATGGAGCAGGTGCAGTTTGAGGGGAATTGGGACCATGAGGCTCAAAGCGTACTCGAGCGCACGTAAAGAATGGGAAGAAAAATCCATAGGCACCAGCGCGAACTGCGTTTCCGGCGTCATCGCACGCGCGAAGTTGGGCAAGCGCGTGGCCGTATCCCGCACAGTCAAGATCGGACACGGGGACTGGGTCAACACCCGGTCAGTGTGGGAGACATGTTGAGTGCTGCTGGGGTCATGTGTGCCCATGACAACAAGGTCGGCTGGCAGCTGGCGTGCCAAGTTGAGGATGCAGTCCTCCAGATGACCGAAAGTGATCTTACCTTCGGCCCGCACCGTCGACGGCAGCTTCTGGAGAACTTCGGCGATTCGCCGGCTGGCTTCAGCCTCTCTTTCTTCCTCCGGGTACATATGCGACTCTGTGTACATCCAGGCATTGGCCAGGTAGATCGGAGGAACCGCATCGACGTTGTGCTGGACCACCATCCGCGCGCCAAACCGCTCGCAGATCTGGGTACCCAGCTGAAGCTCTCTGTCTGAGAGCGCCGAGAAGTCAAAGGGGCAAAGGACAGTCCTGATCTCCATACTTGCCTCCTTTCGATTGATCCCCTCTTACAATGCTGAGCGCTCGCCGAAGCCCGGCAGGCAGACGTCGTCGCCTCGTCTCCAAAGAGAATAGCAATCATTTGACCAAAACGGGATCACCATGATCCAGCCGGAACAGCTGGTTCCAACAGTCCCAACCTCCCCGCCCCAGAAGAGTCCCCAGCGACGGGCGGCAGCCATCGCGGCTTTCTGCCCACCCGCTGCGACAAATGGCCCGCTGCAGGCCCGACCGAGGGGTAAGTCAGAATGAGCCTGAACCTGTAGCGGTGAAGCGCTGGATTGACAGGTCCCTCCAGCTAGGAGGCGACGGCGCTCGGGTCTCTTCTTCCCTCTCGTCGCCAACCGCGCCAGCTTCAGTTACACGTAGCTTTTCAACGCTCGCATGTAGTTTGCGCGCTCGAAAGCGGCTGGGTGCGCGCAAGACTTCTGGCTTAGGCTCCCTTGCATCAGCTGGACCGAGTCGTATTCATGCTCTTCCATCCAGCGGATCAGATCCTGTGTAACAGTTCAGGGTGTAACTATCGGGGAAGCAGTGAGGCCACCTGTTGACGGCGGCGATGGCAAGCAATCGCGGCGGAGAGATAGGCCAAGATATTGAGACGCTGCAGATCACAGGTTCCGGCGACCGTCAACAAGCGCGCCGTGGCCAGCTCCCCGTTGGCGCTGCGGTTGCCAAAGCAGATCTTACGCCATTGCACCCCCGTGCGCAGCG
>VFZK01000605.1 GCA_016871215.1 Acidimicrobiia bacterium
TCAGCTCGAACTCACGTCCGAACCAGGGATGAAATGGATGGGTTATCCCGAAACGTAGCTGTACACCGTTAGCACTGGGTGTGGTTGACGACCTTCTCCAAAAAGCAGGTTGAAGGGTGAAGACGTGAGGATCATGTGCAGGTGCTGGGCGGCAGTGGCATGCGGCACTGCCAACCGTACGGCACTGCCAACGTTGTGGCCAGTGGCCGGTTAGCAATGTCGCACGCGAGATCGACCAGGGCGCGGTGAGGACGCCGCGCCCCAATACCAAGCATGGAATATCGAGGGCAGCAGCCCTCGGTTCGTTGGTTGGCTAGAAAGCGAACCGGAGGCCAAACTGGATGATGCGCGGATCTCTGGCTTGCGTGATCCGCCCGAAATTGGCACCGCCAGCCAGCGACGTGTTCGGGTTAGCGAGATTGACCCGGTTCGGGAAGTTGAAGGCCTCAAACCGGAACTGGATCTTCGCTCCCTCTTTGATCGCATCGACCGGGAAATTCTTGAACAGTCCGAAATCCCAACTGACCAAACCTGGGCCGGTCAATATGCCGCGGCCGAGGGTTCCCAAAGTGCCAGCATCGGCAAAAGCGAAGGCTGCCGTATTGAAGTACCTCAGTATCACATCACCTCGCGGACGGTCGGTCGGTAGCGTGGGGCTTTGGCCTTGCACGAGATTAGGGCGATCGGTCGTAGGCCCGTCAAGATTGATATCGCGTCCACTGCCGATCGTAATAGGAGCTCCCGTAGAGAAAGAGATAATGTTCGAAAGCTCCCAGTTATCCAGCGCCCCTTTCAAGACCGGGTTCTGGCTTCCTAGAGCGCGCGTCACGGACGGCGTGTCATAGATGAAACTCGTGGTAAAAACATGCGTCCGGTCGAAACTGGCCCTCGCTCGCTCCAAGTACAATCGATCGGGATCCATCTCGAATCCACCCTGGGAAAGAGAAAGAATGGGTTCGGTGTAGCTGATAGCTTTAGACCAGGTGTAGGAGCTCAAGAAACTCAGGCCATGAGACATCCGCTTTCGGGCCTGCATCTGTAGCGAGTGGTAGTTGCTGTTAGCCGTGGACTGAAAAAGACCGATCGCCGCATAGGGAACGGGATCGGGGCCATTGCGGAAGGGCTGGTTGAATTTGCGCCGCAGATTCACGTTGCCAATCGTAGCCCCAGGCTCGAAACGAGCCGCGTTAAGCTCCCGCTGATAAAACAGCTTGTTAGAGATATTTCCAACGTAGGCAGCTTGCACTGTTAACTCGCCTGGAAGCTCGTGTTGCAGCGTCAGATTAAACTGCTGCGTGTAGCTGGTCCTCAGGTTGGGATCGAAAGTCGCGATGGCCAGTGGTGAGAATGTTCTCCAATCCAGATTCTTCGAATAGGGGATTGGGAACAGACCACGGAGGAAGGGCGCGGGATCGACAAAGCTCGGCGTCACAGGGAGGGAGAAGTTGGTGAAGAATGGCGCATTCAGCTGCCCTCCGCCGAAGGTTGCCTGGGCATTCCAGTCAAAGTAGAAGACTCCATACCCCGCTCGCAGGCTGGACTTGCCGTTGCCGAACATGTCCCACGCTAGTCCCAGCCGCGGTGCCCAGTTGTTCTTGTCGGTAAACACGATTCGATCTGAGATCCCAGGGTCGCCCACGCCTCCAAACCCGCTTGAGGCTGGGAACTGCATTCCCGGCGGTGCGTTCAAGAACACCTGTGATCGCGGAGCGCCGGGAATGAAAACCGAGCTGGGACTGACCTTGCCACCGTCGGTCAAGTTGAAGGTCTCGGGGGATTTCCAGATGGGGGACACTTGGTAACGCAATCCAATGTTCAGAACCAGATTTCGGGTGATCTTGAAGTCGTCTTGAAAGAACCCGTTGAAGGTCCATGCTCTGCCGCTCGTGATGCCGCTGTTTGAAATCACGGCTGGAGCCGTTCCAATCATGAAATCGGCTAGATCATCATTCTATTAATAAGTAGACCATAACGATTGTTTGTGGCATACTCCTCTGAAAGGAGGATTCTATGCCATTCAGAAAACGGGGACCGTCACTGACCTTCACCGAAACCGAGTTAGCGA
>VFZK01000606.1 GCA_016871215.1 Acidimicrobiia bacterium
GGGAGAGGCGCACGAACTGGCTGGGATCGAGACGGGATTCGAGATCCTTGAGCCGGTAAGTAATCGAATGCGTCTCCTTGCGTAGCGTCGTGATGAAGAGAACCTCGCCGCTGGCCTCCACCGAGGCGATATCTCGAACGGGCAACAGCACCACGGCGTCCTGCTTCCTCACCGGGATGCGTTCCAAATAGGTCTTGCGGCGGCTGGACTCGTAGGCGATGGCGGCGTTCTGGATGTGCTTGATTTCGTCTCGCCGCGCATCGGCTTGCTCTAGCCGATCTTGGGAACGCTGCAATGTTTCCGCGAGCCGCTGCCGGTCGATAGGCTTCAGCAGATAATCAACAGCGTTCATCTCGAAGGCCTTCACAGCGTATTCGTCGTGAGCCGTGACAAACGCCACCAGCGGCATATGACTCTTGCGAATCAGGCGAACGACGCCTAAGCCATCCACTTCGGGCATGTGCAGATCCAACAGCGCCAGATCGGGACGGGCACGCTCGATCATCTCCACTGCCAACGCACCGTCCTCAGCTTCGCCTACTAAGTCCACGCAGTCGAACGACTGCAGCAAGGCAGCCAGAAACGATCGCGCCGGCCGTTCGTCATCCGCAATCGCCACGCGCAACTTGGTACTCATGTCGGGATTCGCTGCAGCGAGCAGAGTTCAAGACAACACGAAGCTCCAGTTCTTCTGCATCTGTGGCGGCCAGCAACCGCAGGACAGGTGGGGCCGCACGTGACGGGCGCAGTGTGCAGCATTGCCTCCGGAGGACTGACACGAGTTCGGTCGTGCAAACGGAACGTTCCGTTCATGGACTTAGGAATCGTCACCAGAGCCAGTGCCGAATATTGCCTCTGCGCCAAAGTTATGCTCGCAGAATAACGTCGGCGGCGGTCGTGAACCTTCACAATGAACCCCGCTGGTGGGGGCTGGCTGCGACCGCGAAAAGCTCTCTTGCTTCAGCTCTAGCCGTGACGGGCAGTCGCACCGTCACCGCAAAGCCGGCACCTGGGGCTGTTTCGATTCGAAGCGAGGCAGCTGGTCCGTAGTACTGTATCAAGCGGCTCTCGAGGTTACCCAGCCCAATGCCTTTCCGCCGCCCATCGAGCAACTCACCTTCAGAGGCCCCCAAACCGGTGTCGCAAACTCGAATACACAGCGCCCACTCGTTACCGTCCGAGCCATGCGAGGACCGCTCCAGCTCTGCGGCAATTATCAGTTCTCCTCCGTTCCGGGCCTGGGAAATGCCGTGCTTCACTGCGTTTTCCACCAGCGGCTGCACGAGCAGCGGCAGGATCGGCAACTGGAACAACTCGAACGGTACGTCGATTTTCACTCGCAACCGCTCTTCAAACCGGGCTCGTTCGATCGCCAGATACATTTCGACGAGCTCCAGCTCCTCTCCCAGCGTCACCCGCTCGCCTGCCGACCGTTTCAGAATGCGGCGCAACAGTCTCGTCAAATCCATCAGCGTATCAACGGCACGATTCGGCGCCGTCTGGATGAGGTAGCCGATCGTCGTCAGGGCGTTAAACAGAAAGTGCGGGTTCAACTGGGCGCGCAACGCACGCAGCTCCGCTTCGGTGGCCAAGCGCCCGATCTCTTGCTCTCTCAGACTGCTCTGGCAGCGTTCGTGGCTGACACGCAATGCGTCGATGCGGCGCGCTATGACAAGCGCGAAAGACCCCAGACAAGCGAGGTCGTCAGACAAGAGACGGCGCCCGCCGGCTAGCTTTCCTACAATGACCAGGTACTGAGGCGACTCGGCTACAGGAACGAGCAAAGCGGCAGCCGGATTGCCCGCTCCGTGGAACAAAGCCGAGCCTGGTGCTTGGCTTTCAGGCAAACAGACGTTGAGCTGTTCCTGCGACAGCACCACAGTGTGCGCTGTGAGGCCCGTCTCTTCCCTGCCCATGGAATCCTTGGGACTGCGCGCGATCGGCAGCCAGCACATCTCGGGAGCCGTGAAAGCAGCCCTCAGACGGGCGACCGCGGCCTCCAAGACTGCATCAGCCGACTCAAGCGGGCCAATTTCCTGGGAGGCTTCTGCCA
>VFZK01000607.1 GCA_016871215.1 Acidimicrobiia bacterium
ATGGGCCGACTCCCATGCGATTAATTGTGCTTGATCTTCTACCGACAGATCGATCACCCGACCGTTTCTCGCCATGCCGTGGACTTATACCACGGGACTCCCAAATAGTCTAGTTATTTAAGGGACGATAGACTAGACTAGGGCAGCTCCTTGATCGCGATGTTTCGAAATTCGACCAAAGATCCGTGCCCCAGAAAACCGATATGTCCCTTGCTACGGGCCAACCCGGGGTGTTTCTTCAAGACCTCCGGATCCTTGATGTCGTCAAGGTTCGCGTCCACGATCACCGTTCCATTGAGCTTGACCTGAATGCGCCGCCCGTTGGCAGTGATCTCCTCGCTGTTCCATTCGCCTGCCTTTTTTAGGAAGCCTCGCTTCGCCGGAACCACGTCGTAGATTGAGCCGTGATACTGGGCTGGCCGCAGGGGCTTGCCATAGGCTGTGTCGAGGATTTGGATCTCCATGCCTTGATAAGCGGCCTCGTCGGTGAGCGGCGAGCGGATGCCGATTCCGTTATTGCCCGCAGCTTCCGTGCGAAACTCGAAGCGAAAGACGAAGTTCGCGAATTCCTTTTCCGTAAACAGATTGCCGCCGCCATCTTTAGGGCAAACCAGCAGGCCATCCTTGACGACATATCCTGAACCCTTGGGCGCAAAAGGCTTCCAACCGCTTAGCGTCTTGCCATCGAACAGAGGTACGAACGAAGACCCGGCCAACGCCAGACGTGCACAAGTCATGAGGAAGCCAACAACAGTTGCCAGAGCCAAGTTTCTAGCGTATCTCGACCAGCGATTCGGGCGCATAGCCATCCTTTCCGAAATGAGGAACTGAATCTGCCACGAAGCATCATGTGGCTGAGACCTGTCGAATGGAGTTAGGCCGACGCTTCGTTTGCGACAGGCTCCAAGCCAATCTGTTGCATCAAGCCCATTGCGTCCCAATTGATCCAGAATTCCTGGATCTTGCCGTCTGCGACGCGATACATGTCCATTCCTGCCACAGTCACTTGCATTCGGCTCGGTGAAACGCCAAGCAGGTCGCCCGTGTGTGTGCCTCGGCACGTCCATCGCGCCATGGCGCGATCTCCCTCGGCAAAGAGGTCTTCAATTGTCATTTGGAGGTCGGGGAATGCAGCCCGAAACATCACCACCGATTTCATCGCGCGCTCGGGTCCCGTTCCTGCGAATGGAGTAATCGGGTCATAGATGTGGTACAGGCAGTTAGGGGCAATGATCTCGTCGGCTACTTTCAAGTTACCTTCGTTCCAGAGTTCGTCGCGAAAACGGCGCACGAGCTCCTTGACGTTCGTCGACATTAGAGAGTGTTTAAAAAGGCGCGCCTTGGTTCGTAGTCCCGCCTTTAGGCGAAAGGAAATGCTGTGGTTCCGGCTAAAGCCGGGACTACAAACGTAGCTGACTCCTTGAACCACGCCTTTCTAAACACCCTCTTAGGGATTACCTCTCTTTTGTGGGGTGTGAAGACTCAGTCTGAAGCCGCCTCCATTATACACGAGAACGAAGGTGTCGCAGGGCGGGAAGCTCGGTTCGGTCCTGCGAAGGTCGTGAGCTGTTGCGACGGCCGCGTTAAACGGAACAGCTCAAAGCAGTCGCCTGCCGCGCTGGCAAGAGCTTGACCACGACTGCGGCGTCTGCGGGATTCTGACAAGATCCTGGGAGGCTCGGCCCAGCTGCCAGTTGAAGTTACACCGAGCTCACGCTGCGGGGAAGGCTGCTGTTTTGGCACGAACCGAGTCATCGGCGGTCCGGCGGAGACGCCGCCAGGAGTCCGGTGGAACTTTCTTTACGGAACCAGGCGCACGATCCTCCTTTGCGAAAGACCTCTTGATAAAACCATCGTACTTGCGCGGTTGGTGTCATAGAATGCTCGTCTTCTGCAGAGTTCGGCCTCGGAGAAAGGGTGGAGGAGTGTGGCTCTCATCCTGGACAAATCCGGTGAAATCTGGTACAACAAGCTGCGGAAGTGTTGTGTAGATAGATAAGGGAGGGTGAGGCATGGGCAAGATGGTGATTGAGGTTCCGGAGCAGCTGGA
>VFZK01000608.1 GCA_016871215.1 Acidimicrobiia bacterium
GTGACAAAACTGACTCCCGGGTGGATCTTCCTAAGAGTGAAGAAAATTGAAATCGGTCACTACCAAAAACTCCCGTTACTGAACTGACATGAACAACTTGCAGACACTGTAGGCTCGAACAGCTGGACACTAGTGATCTCAAATGACTTATATGTCTTCGACCGCACTCCAAAAGGGAGAGAGACCCACCCTCTACGGTTTTTGGGATCGCGTCATACCAAATATTGTACAGACTTGAGAGGTTGTGATTCGGAGCTCAGGAGGCAAGATAGGCTGACGAGCGCCTAAAACTTCAATTTGATCGCACCACGCACCGACCGAGCAGGTTGCAGGAACTCCACGCGTCGTACACTGGCCGACTGATAGAGTTCGGGATTGTTGCGGGCAAACAGGTTCCTGACGTCGAGCTGGGCCTCGATCTTGCCGGGTATGAACTTCCCGAAGTATGGAATTGCCTGAACGAACGCGAGGCTTAGTCCTGGGGAATTCGACTCGAAAACGGTCTGGTAGGGATCGATGATCGTGATGGAACTGCCTGAAATCCAGCGATAAGTTGCGGCAACCCGCGTGGAAGTCAGTGGAAGCCTGGAACGAACGCGAGCCGCCAGCACGTGAAAATTTCGCGCAGCCAGCTCTGAAAAGTCTTCACTGGAGAAGATGCCCGAGCCATAGGTGTACCCGATGTCGCTCTCAACGCGGCCCATGGGCTGGCGGTACGACAACCGGACCCCACGAGAATCGGGGAAGGGACCTGGAAAGCCGGCCGATGAAGAATAGTTTGCTGCAACTTCGTCGCGATAAGTTCCAACGCTGAATCGGGAAGTTCCCAGTGAGCGCTCCGCTTCGAACTCAGTATGGGTCACGCGGTTGAAACCGAGGTTTAACCGATTCCCAAACTCATGCTGGAACGGAGAAGTGACTTCGATGGAATCACCCTCGCCGAACTCCAACGTCCGAGCCAGATGGGGAAGCGAAGTCGTCCGCACAAAGGAATAGCGACTTGCGTTGGAAGGCCGAAAACGCAGTCCCCACCTTGGGCGGAATCGCACCGCTCTGCTGCCGGGATCGGTCATTTGCATTTCAGCGCCGTAAATGAACGACATCATGTCCGACAACTGCAGCTCGTCCTGAATGTCGAAGTTGTACATGTTCAGACGGCCTACGTTCTGTTCCGGCACGGGTGACAGAGGGAGGGCTAGATACGGGAGGACCCCCAGACTCAACCGGGCAGATGTACTGTGTCTATCGGAACCTTGAAACCGCACCAGTGCGTCCAGTTCGGCAAATCCAGAGTCGGAGACGACACCGGCGACCACCCAGGTCGAAGAGCTCCCGATGTCCCTGACCAATGCAAAATCAGTAAAGGTACTGCCAACGCTCGCCAGCTCAGGGGCCGTAGCGTAGGCGGCCGTTGAAAAACCAACTACACCGCGAATCCCGTTCCTGTTTCGATTCCCCGCCCGACCCTGCTCGGCCGCCCGCTGGCCAGCGTCGGCCTCAAGAACCCGCAGGATGGGCCGGGTGGAGGAGGCGCTTCGAAGGACCGATTCAATGTCCTCCTGAACGGT
This sequence comes from Acidimicrobiia bacterium, assembly GCA_016871215.1. GTDB lineage: Bacteria > Acidobacteriota > Terriglobia > Versatilivoradales > Versatilivoraceae > VFZK01. The sequence goes on from VFZK01000608.1 coordinate 1,569, forward strand.
GTCCTGACCGTTGCCGGCTGAGACGCCGAGAATCGACTGCAAATACAGATTCTCAAGAATGAGGTTCAGATCGGCAATCTTGCCTCCAACGATGCCCACCTGGCTCCGGATCAATGGCAAATAGCTAGCCAGATTAGCCTTGAGCGAGTAAAGGCCGGGCACGAGTCCCTGCATTTCGAACCGGCCCGCTCCATCGGTCGTCACGGTCTGCACGACCCTTGGATTGAACTGTCCGCGAAGCAGAGTTACGGCAACTCCAGCCAAGGGCACTCCACGCGAGTCCTTCACGATACCGCTCAATCCACCTGCTCCGGCGGCCCACAACCCGGGGCCGGAACTGGAAAACAGGCCGCTCAACAAGAAGACCAACCCGGGTAAGATCTTGGGGAATCTCATGGTTCTCGTCGCCTTCGTGGCTCTCACAAGTGACAATGGAGAAGAAACTCAACTAGTGTAGTGTCCAAGAATTAGTTGGACA
>VFZK01000609.1 GCA_016871215.1 Acidimicrobiia bacterium
CGCGAGTTCGCCGATTTCTCCGAAGTGCTGAGCGTCCTGCGCCAAACGGAATAGTATTCCACAACCGGCTTGTAACCTTGCCGAGCTCTGTGATGCTACGATCCACGCTCCTGATCGAGATCGACCGGAGGATTCCCATGCTCGCACCTGCGACAGTTGTTGAACAAAGTGATCTACCACACTCCTCTTGGCAACGTCAGCGCGCCGCCATCCTTATCCTGCTCATGGCTTCCCTTGGCGCCAAAGCGATCGGTGCTGCAACTCCGCAGCTCGATGTCGAGGCGCGTGCCAACGCAGAATACCAAAGCCTTTTTCAGCTGTATCGCCATTTGCACGCGAATCCGGAACTCTCGTTCCAGGAAGCCAAGACTTCCGAGCGTCTGCAGCAGGAGCTTCGGAACGCCGGCTTTGAAGTGACAGGTAACTTTGGCGGATTCGGTTTGGTCGGTGTGCTGAAGAACGGAGCAGGTCCGACCGTAATGATTCGCACAGATCTCGATGCGTTGCCGGTTACCGAGCAGACCGGTTTGGAATATGCCAGCCGGGTCAGAGTCAAGGATGACCATGGCAACGAGGTGGGAGTCATGCATGCGTGCGGACACGATGTGCATATGACCTGTTTCGTAGGCGCGGCCCGGTTGCTGAGCCAGCTCAGAGACCGGTGGCGAGGAACGATCGTCATGATTGGCCAGCCTGCTGAAGAACGAGGAAGTGGCGCTAAAGCGATGTTGGCCGCCGGGCTCTTTCAGAAGTTCCCCAAACCTGACTTTGTGCTAGCCATGCACGATGACGCCATGACAGAGGCTGGCAAGGTCGGTGTCGTCGAAGGCCCTGCGCTCGCGGGAGCCAACTCAGTGGACCTGACGATTCGTGGCGTCTCTGGGCATGGCGCCTGGTCCTACACGGCAAAAGACCCGATCGTTCTGGCTGCCCAGATCATTCTCGGGCTGCAAACCATTGTGAGTCGCGAGCTGCCCGCCATCGAGCCGGCCGTCGTCACCGTGGGCTCCGTTCACGGTGGCACGAAACACAACATCATTCCGGACGAGGTCCAACTGCAGCTGACCCTTCGCTTCTTCACCGAAGAGGTCAGATCCCGACTGGTGGGAAGCATCGAGCGCATTGCCAAGGGAATGGCACAAGCAGCTGGGGTGCCGCCTGAACGAGAACCGATCGTGAAGGTGAGAGAAGGCGAATCGATTGGCCCGACTGTTAATCACCCTGAATTGACGCGTCGCGTGGGCAATGCAATCGCTAGTGCTTTGGGAAGAAACAACGTTGTGCCTCGACCGCCGGTGATGGGAGGCGAAGACTTCGGGGCGTATGGCCAAACCGCAGATAGCATTCCGATTTGCATGTTCTGGCTGGGCGCTGTGGACGGAGCCAAGATCGAAGCCAGCCGGAAGCCTGGCGGAAAACCCCTGCCATCGTTGCATTCCAGCAGCTACGCTCCCAGTCCCGAGCCGGCAATCAAGACAGGCGTCAGAGCCATGACGGCGGCTGCTTTGGAGCTGCTAGGCAGGAAATAGGGGAGAGTCGCTAGGCGGTGATCGTGGACGTAAGGTCAGCGCTCTTCCGGGGGTAAGGTTCTACATGGATGGACACTTCCGTGATTCTTGGAAGTTGTCTGCGGATTTTGTCCTTAACGCGATGGGCAACCTCGTGGGCGTCCTCCACCGTCATGTCTTTGGGAACTTCCAAATGCATGTCCACCCAATAAGTGAAGCCCGTCTTCCGGGCCAGGACTTTTTCAACAGCGTGAACACCGCCACAGCTCAAAGCAATGCGAGCGATCTCTTTCTGCAACTCCTCCGAGGGCAATGCATCCATCAGTTCGTCGATGGCTGGTTTCAGCAGCCGAACACCATTCCAGGCAATTAGGCCACTGGCGAACAAAGCAGCCCAGTCGTCGGCTCTCACCGCCGTGCTGGAGGCCCGGTTCCCAATCTGGAATACAAAGCGGAAAAGGCTCTCTTTCAAGATGACGACGGCCAAGAGAAGCCACAGGGTAAACGGCTCAG
>VFZK01000610.1 GCA_016871215.1 Acidimicrobiia bacterium
ACTGACTCCCGGGTGGATCTTCCTAAGAGTGAAGAAAATTGAAATCGGTCACTACCAAAAACTCCCGTTACTGAACTGACATGAACAACTTGCAGACACTGTAGGCTCGAACAGCTGGACACTAGTGCAATTCTATGACGAAAGCGTCGAAAATCAAGTGATTCCTCGACCGAACGACTACGCCAGAAAGAGGGTCTCCATTTGAACCTAGCCTCGAGCTGCAGGTTTCGACTTCTGACGACGTCGATCTGCATGCTGGCATGGATGTTCCAGGGGTTAGCAGACCACGCGACCGCCACTCAGAATGCCGACAGGCTGCTGCAGGAAGGCAAGCTGGCCGAAGCCAAGCAGTCTCTGACAGCAGCACTCAAGAGGAATCCCAATTCTGTTAGCCATCTTATTCTGCTGGCAAAGATCCTGCTGATTGAAGATGAGTTCGACGAGGCAAAGAAATCCATTCGCCAGGCACTCCTGCGCGCGCCTGCGAATGCACAAGCGCTGGCGATCTACGGGCATTGCCTGTTTAGGGAAGGTGACTTCACACTGGCCGAAGTCCAGTATCGAAAGAGCCTCCGTTTCGACTCAAAGCAGGCTGCAGCCCACCTCGGATTGGGACGCCTGCAACTGTCTCAGCAGCTGTCCGATGAAAGCATCAAAGCGTTTCGACGGGCCATCGAGCTCGCCCCTGAAGAGGAGGACAACTATTTCTTCGCGAGTGAAGCCTACGGCGCTGCGAAAAACCTCGGAAAGCAGATCGAATCTCTGGAAAGGTACCTCTCGTTGAAGCCGAAGTTCGGTGCGGAGCGCGTCGAAAACGCTCGGGCTTTGCTGGCGTTCTTCCGGCATCTGGAGAGTGGACCGGTCACGACGACCAGTGACCCAGCTCGGCCCTACGAGATTCAATTCCAACCCTTCTACGGCCTGATGCTTGTGGAAGTCAGCGTGAACGGCCAGGGACCCTACCGGTTCTTGGTTGACAGTGGGGCGACTTCAACAGTGCTTTCGAACCAGCTCTTTGAAGGACTGGAGATTCCCGTCTTGTCTTCGGCTGTCGTCAGCTGTGTGGGAGGCACAGGCAGGACCGGGACCAAACTGGCTAAAGTGGAGAAATTGAAGGTAGGTGACCTCGAGATCGCCCATTTGCCCGTTTCTTCTTTCGACAATGCGATTTTCGCAGGACTCATCGATGGTGTTTTGAGTACCGCTGATCTTGCCGAGTTTCTGGTGACACTGGATTATCCAGATCGCCGCATCCTGCTCGCCCCAAGGTCCTCGCAACCCAGCACCGGCACTGCAAAGGACTTGTCAAGAAGCGCGACGGAGATCCCGTTTCGCATCCTGGGTAATCTTATCCTTGCTCCGGTTTCTATTAACGGCCAGCCACCTCAAAATTTCCTGTTCGACACTGGCGCAGTCGCCAGCACGCTTTCCAAGCGCCAAGCAGCCTTTCTTGGCGTCCGCGACGACACGCCCAATGCTCACGTCGACATTCAGTTCGCCGGCGCGTGTGGGATCACCCAATCGGTTCTGTCGGTCGATCGCGTCGACCTGAGCTTGCGTTCGATGAAATTGCCCTATGCCAAGATTCTGGCTGTCGAGCTAAAGGAAATCAGCAAGGAGTTGCGGACTGAAGTCTCTGGGATCCTGGGGGCTGACTTCTACGGCCAGCGCAAAGTGACCATTGACTATCGAAGAACAAAACTCATCTTCGACTAGTATGGTGGGAGCGATGCGGGCCGCCGCCGGACAACGTCTATACAGACGCGTATAATTAAAGGGACATTCTAGATCAACAAAAAGGGCGGAGGTAAGACTGGATCAACACGGGGTGGGATTGGATGTCTCCGAACACGCGCGTCAACGTGGCGGTTAGTTCGGCTTCGGAGGGAAAGTAGCGATTGTGGGTGCCGTTCTGTCGCGTGTATTGCCACAGCCGCTCGGTAGGGTTCAGCTCGGGCGAGTAAGCCGGCAGTTGGTGCACTTCCAGCCAGTGGCGATTCTGCT
>VFZK01000611.1 GCA_016871215.1 Acidimicrobiia bacterium
GCAAATAGCCGTTGCCGCTGCCGTCCACGATCAGCGACTTGTAGCGCCCGCTGAACAGATGCCCGAAGAGCCGGTGCCGCCGGTTGAAGCGCGCGGTGTAGGTGCCCAGAAACCATTGCATCCCCGCCACCAGATTTGCCCGGGGCGTCTCCACCACCAGATGAAAATGATTCGCCATCAGGCAATAGGCATGCACCTGCCAGCCGGTCTTCCCGCATGCCTCACCCAAGGTTTCGATGAACCGCTCGCGATCCGGGTCATCCGTGAAAATCTCCTCCCGCCGGTCGCCCCGGTTCATGACGTGGTAGATGGCCCCGGGATACTGCACTCGAAGTTGGCGCGGCATGGCGGCGAGACTCGCCAATCAAGGAGGAATGCGCAACCTCTATACTTTCCAATAGCTGGGACTGACACCTTTTTGGAAAGGAAGGTTTAGCATTTCTCTGGGCCGTCACCTTAGAGTTAATCTAAACAGGGAATGCCGTGCAAATAACGACCAAGGTAACCCGGCGGCGGCCAAGAACCTTTGATTTCACAATCCGCCCGATCCGCCGCTCGGGTTACTGATAGGAAATTGCTTTCAACTGATCGGAAATTGCTTTCAGGACGCTGCGCGCTTCAGCAGCCATGCCAAATTCCCCGGCGGCCGCGCTCATGTGGTCCAGCCGTGCGAGCATGTGGGGATGGGTGGAATAGAGCGTCCGGCATTGCACGAAAAACTCCCCGCGATGCTGCTGCCATTGGCGGATGGCTTCCACCAGGTTCACGCGATCAGCCAACTGGGCGCCCACGGTGGCGTTCATCAGGGCAAGCTGGCTGGCCTTGACGCTGCCCGTGCAATACAAGCCCACGCGGTCGCACGTGAGTTCGCAGCGGCGCGAATGCCAGAGCGCCACCCAGACCAGCCAGGCGCCGGCCTTGGCCAGCCGCTGGCTCAGGTTCAGGTGTCCGGCCCAGTGATGGCCGAGTTCGTGCCCGACCAGCCAGGTCAACTGCTGGAGGTCGCCTTTCAACAAAATCGAATCCACCGCGCCGGACAAAAGCACGACCATGCGGCGGCCAAAGATTTTTGTCGCGAAGGCGTTCCAGATGTTGTGCTGCATGACATAGACCTCCGGCGGCTCCATGCCGAGGCGCTGGGAGCAGGTTTGCACCACGTTGAAGACCTCCGGCAATTGCGTCGGAGAGACGCGCACGGCGTTCGTCTTCAAGTAGGCCGCAAACCACATTTCCCCAATCGCCATGGCTCCCCAGACCAATCCGATGATGAGGAGCGCCCCGCCAAAAGAGGCGACGATCCAGAGGAGCAAGACCAAGTAGGCAGGAATCGAGGCGATGCACAACCACAACAGGGCCGTCTTCTCCTTGGGGTCGCGCAGCCGCGCGAGATTGCCTGCGAGCACAGGCGGAGCCGCCGGCACGGCCCAGGCCACCGGGGTGAACAGTGTTTCCAGCGGCACCCACTTCGTGCCGCCTTCCGGGCAGGCCAACGTGGTGCGGGACAACTCGTACGTGTAGGTTTTCTCGCGGAGTTCTTCGAGGGAATACGGGCCGGCGGCTTGCCCATCTTTCTGGATGTAGATTTTCATGGTGACCTTTCTATTTGAAGCTGGAGCCAGCAGTCGGGATTGAACCGAACTGATAGGAATTTGCTTTCTGGACGCTGCGCGGTTCAGGGAGAACTGCTTTTGCGTCGGGTTAATTCTGCGCCATTTTCCGTCGTTGTCGGCGCGCGTCAACCCCTTTTCCTAGCATTTCTTGGTTGTGTGGCAAGGGACACGGCGGTTTGTCCGGTGGTAACCGCCTGAGGCAGGTTTGGCTGTGTGTTCTCGTCTGGTTGATTCGGCTCACTAAGAAGAGACAAGTTGGCGGCACTCCGCAAGGCCAGAGAGAATTGCTTTTGCCAACCGGATTGCCCCCG
>VFZK01000612.1 GCA_016871215.1 Acidimicrobiia bacterium
CCGCGCTGCCCAACACCTCTTGCACCATCTCATCGTCCCGCACGTATCTCACATGGTGCATTCGCGCAAAACCTAAGTAAAACATCAACACGGTCCCCATCACGAATTGGGCATTACTCAGACTCGCCGGCTGCCGCTTGACCGTTAGCTTCTCGTACAGCAGCTGCACAAACTCCAGCTTCTCCAACAACGCCGCCAGCGGTAACAGGCCGCCGTACGGGGTCAGCACCCCGCCTCCAAAGTCGTACCGGGTGGCCGCCCCGATTTTATTGGCTTTCCCCCGCGTTCTTTCTTTTCCGCTCGCAACGGCCTTTTCAGACCTCGGCGCTTTTGCTATCTTCTCCATTCGGGAGTGCTCCTTTCCTTGATCGCTCTATCAAGTCTGGATAGGTCGTCTTTGCAAACCGCCTATCCTAGGGCACTCCCGCTTTCCTTTCAATCCCTCCGTTCCGGTTCAGTCGCTATAAGCCCGTTCGGCGCATAATCTGGGTGTCAAGAGATCTATCCTGGGATCGATCTCGTCTACTATGCCAGCGGCCGAAATCTGGAGTACGACCTGGTAGCTCGACCAGGAGTACATCCCGATGGAGTGCAGATCGCCTTTGAGGGTGCAGACAGGCTACGCGCGTGTCGTTCCGATCATGGATGGTAACGAGTTTGTCGCCTACGGCGTCATCAACGACGGCGCAGCGCCGGGCGAGCGGACGGGCGATGGGGCGTACATTGCCAGTTCGCCATGAGCAGTGTCTGGTCAATTCTCTCAGGACGGTCCGGAACGATGCGATCAACGTGCCATACGTCTTTGAACCGAGAAGGAGCCTCGCTGATGCGCAGGCTGCCGATTCTGTCGTCAGCCAGCGGTTCAGTAGCCCGACCGTGAGGAAGGGCGCACAACTTTGTCGGAGCCTGGACGCGCCTGGGAACTCGACACGCCTGTCGAGCCGTTGTCTCGTCGTTTCACTGAAAGGCCAGCAGCTCGGCGGGAGCCTCGCCCTCCCGGTTCTTCGGAGCTGCCTCCCTGCAAGAACCCCCGTTTGCCGAAAGTGGGCGTGGGGCGAAGGAGCGTATGAAGTTATGGAGTCGTGTAGAGAGCGGCGTAGGCAAACACAACTTTCGCTTCCAAAGCGGCAGAGGACTGCCGCACTCCAAGACGCTGCGCGAGGTTCGTGGCATCTCGGAGGTTCGCCAGTTTTGGAGTGCGCCAGTCCTCTGGCGCTTTCGCATCGGGCTCGCCGCGGGCCGGCGGCAGAATCTCCCAGCTGCGAGCTGCCAAGACTGGAACCAGAGCCTTGGAGTTTTAGACGGTTATGCGCGATGAAACGAGAATCTCGTTTCGGACAACATGGGCAGCAGGTAGGGCGGGCTGTCCTCAGCCTGCCGCAAGGTGCCGATGCGTTGGGAAAACGGCGCGGTGAGGACACCGCGCCCTACCTATCGCAACCCGGATATCAAGGGCGCGAGCCCTTGGTTAGTTAACCGGCAAGGAGGAACAGATGGTTCGAAAGACACTTCTGATCTCCGTCATGTTGGTGAACTGCCATCCAGGACTGGCTCAAACTCTGCCGATTGCCGAGGTCTTCGGTGGCTATTCCCACCTCTGGCAAACAACGACGAATGCGCTGGGCTGGATAGCATCAGGCGCAATTGCAACGAATCGCTGGTTTGGTCTGGTAGGGGATCTTAGGAGACGTAAATTAATAAACTGCACCAATTATGTTTGATGACGAGACGTGATGAGTTACGTTACCGCTGGATTTCTGGATGTGATCGTGTAGTTCCACTCGCCGTGAAAGTCGGCTGGCTTCAATTGAAGTCTTGCCATTTCATCTTTGGATACCCGGATAC
>VFZK01000613.1 GCA_016871215.1 Acidimicrobiia bacterium
TGGACGCGTACGCGGCCTCCCATCGGGCGGTAGCTGATCTGAAGGAAACCGGCGAGTTGCCGGAGCAACTGGTAGTCCGCAGCAGCAAGTACTTGAACAACTTGATCGAGCAGGATCATCGCAGGATCAAGCAGCGGTTGCGGCCGATGCTGGGACTCACGAGCTTTGAATCGGCGACCATTGTGATCAGCGGTATCGAACTGGCGGAGAAGATCAAGAAAGGGCAGTTCAAATTTGGCAAACTAGGCGGGGCAGGGGCGAGGATGCCGGAGATCTGGCGAGCCGCGTTGGCAGCGTGATCGGAGTCGGGTTCGATCGAGACCCGCGGGCTGAAATGGTACCAACCCAGTGTCAACCCAGATTTTGCACCAGAGCCCTCTCGACGGCCATCTGCGAGGCATCCACTTAACCATACTGCCAAGGGGCGTGGCTTTGCGAGAAAAAACTGCGAAATCCGTGTCAGGGGCGAACTAGTGAGGTCCCGCTGCCGTATAGTGAAGGTATGTACGGGGTTGTGAAACTGACGGCAAGATGTGTTTTGTCCTTGAGCGTTTGCGGCTTGGCCGTTGCCGCACCGAAGCTGACCTACCATCGCGAGATTGCGCCGCCTCTTCAAAAGCACTGCCAAACCTGTCATCGGGCCGGCGAAGCGGTCCCGATGACCTTGACTAGCTATGCGGAAGTCCGCCCGTGGGCGAAAGCCATCAAACAGGCCGTTGGCTCCCGCAAGATGCCGCCCTGGTTCGCCGATCCGTACGTGGGTCACTTCACCAACGGTGGCCGTATGAGTCCGGCCGATCTGGCGACCTTGACGGCTTGGATTGACCAGGGCGCTCCTGAAGGAAACGCCAAGGATGCTCCTCTGCCGGTCCAATTCGCCGAGGGCTGGGCGATTGGCCAGCCCGACGCCGTCCTCGAGATGCCGGAATCGGTGCCGGTGCCTGCCTCGGGGACGGTGGACTATACCTATATCATTGTTCCGACAGGATTTACCGAGGACAAATGGCATTTTGCCGAGGCGCGGCCGGGTGACCGGTCGGTGGTGCATCACATCATTGTCTTCGCCCGCGAGCCCGGTTCCCGGTGGCTGAGCAAGTATCCGGTGAACAAGGCCTTCGTTCCCCGTGGTGGAGGCGACGGCGGGGGGCAGTTTATCACCGGGTTTGCTCCGGGATCGCCTCCCGAGGCGCTCCGTGAAGGCCAGGGGAAGCTGATCAAAGCTGGTTCGGACCTCGTCTTCCAAATGCACTACACTGCCAACGGCAAGGCCACCGCAGACCGCTCGCGGATTGGAATGCGCTTCGCTAGGACCACCCCCACTCAACGGGTGCTGACCCTGGCGGCCGTCAACTCGAAGTTCGTTATTCCGCCCGGAGCGGCTGCGCATGTGGTCGACGGCGCCACCACTCTGCACCAGGACACCGAACTGATCGGCCTGCTGCCGCATATGCACTTGCGGGGCAAGTTGATGGAGATTCGGGCGGCTTGCCAGAATAGAAAAGTCAATATTTTCCTAAGGTTTCCAGGCTACGAATTCAACTGGCAGTTATGGTATCAGTTGCAGCGTGGCAAGCACCTCCCCGCCGGTACGCGGATTGAGGCCACCGGTACGTTTGACAATTCAGGCAACAATCGCAACAATCCGGACTACAAAGCCGAAGTCCGTCAAGGTGAGCAGAGTTGGGAAGAGATGATGACGGGTTTTTTTAACATCGCCTTCGATGCGCAAATAGACCCCATGTCGGTTATTCGCGCACCGAAGCGGACGCCGCCGGGCCCTTCCGGTGGGAACGATTAGACTCATTGGCGTGTGGGTGCTCCTCGGCTCAGCCG
>VFZK01000614.1 GCA_016871215.1 Acidimicrobiia bacterium
CCCTGTTTTTGAATCCTTTGCTCTTTGAAGTGGACGCCGCCGCACGCACCGCCCTTTCAGTGGGACCGCGTAGAAGTGTGCGGACGCTCGCCCCGAATCTGTCTCTAAGTCTCCGAAAAGCTTCATCCAATGCCCGTTTTCACGACTCAGCGCCGACCAAAAGTATCTGCCCAGTCTTGGTGCATACAATTTTATGCACCAAGCACCAAACCAAAAGGCTGATTCAGTGCATAATTTGGGTTCTTCCTGAACTCACGCCCAAATCGCTTCAAGAAGTGGCGTGCCAGCAGTCTGAGATCTGCCGGACGCTCGCGCAGTGGAGGTATTGCAATAGGTACCACCGACAACCGGAAAAAAAGATCCTCTCTAAAGCGCTTTTCCTGCACTGCCTCCTGCAGGTCCCGGTTTGTGGCAGCAACAATCCGCGCGTCGGCCTCCTGTGTTTGCACGCTTCCAATGCGTTCGAACGTTTTCGTTTCCAAAGCCCGCAGGAGCTTTGCCTGAACCTGGACTGGCAGTTCTCCAATCTCGTCGAGAAACAGAGTCCCCTTGTGGGCCAGCTCAAACTTGCCGATCCGGCGTGTATCGGCGCCGGTGTAGGCGCCCTTCTCGTGCCCAAACAGTTCGTTCTCGATCAGAGTCTCGGGAATGGCCGCACAGTTGACTGCAACGAAAGGGCTGCTGGCTCGCGGGCTGAGCTGATGGACGGCCCGCGCAAACAGCTCTTTGCCGGTTCCGGATTCACCCTGAATCAGCACCGTGGCATCGGTCGGGCCGGCTTTCTGGATTTCCCGCACAACCTGCTTGATTCCTTCATCTTCGCTGACGATCTCAGGGAATCCATGCGCTTGTTGAAAAGCCTCGCGCAGGAGCACGTTCTCGCGGACGATGCTTTCCTGGGCTAACGCTCGCTCGATGAGCAAGCGCAGATGCTCCAGATCAACCGGTTTCTGGATGAAGTCGAAGGCGCCATTTTTCATGGCCAGGACTGCCTCGTCGATCGTCCCATAGGCCGTCATGACAATGACGGGAATGGTGTCATCGAGTTCCCGGCTGCAGTTCAAGACATCCAGGCCAGACCCCTTCGGAAGGCGCAGATCGGTCAAGATCAAGGCATACCTTCGCTGCCTGACTTTCAGCCGGGCCTGGCGCCCGTCCTCGGCAGCATCGACCGTAAATCCCATTCTCTCGACCGCAGAGGTCAACATCTGCCAGAGGTTCTCTTTGTCTTCAACGATCAGAATGTGCATTGGGCTTCCAAAAACCTATTTGGTAACGAATCGTAACATGCTCACCCCCTCCAGGACTAAGATCCGTCTGGGGCTGGGCTTGTGGCATTCTGCCAGCAAGCCCCCAGCAAACCGAGGCTTACTGGAACACACGTACAGATCTCTGAACTGCTGGCCTTAACGTTGCATGGTAGGCAGCCGATAGAGAATAGGCGCCCCTGAGTGCTGCCATTGGAGCTGAAAGTCGATGCCGACTCAACTGAATAAGCAAGACGGATTCACGTTGCTAGAACTGGTGATCGTCATGGCCGTTATCAATCGTTGCAAAAGTACTTGCTTAATCTAATCGAATCGAGTATAGTACGGGGCATGCGACGAACTAAGAAGACTCCTACTCAGAAGGACCTGGTCAGTGTACGATCCCAACTGCGTTATGAGAAACGCCGGACGGCCGTCGAGGCGGTGCGCAACGGCGAATCGGCTTCGACGGTGGCGCGCGTGATGAAGGTTCCCCTCCGAACGCTGTTCAGCTGGATCGCCCGCTACCGGCTGGGGGGCGAGCAGGCGTTGCAAGAAGGGCGACGCAGCGGCCGAC
>VFZK01000615.1 GCA_016871215.1 Acidimicrobiia bacterium
GGCATGTTCTGGACGGTCCGTGGAGCCAATGCCATCCTCGCCCTCCGCTGTTGCTTACTCAACGGCCGATTCGAGGACTACTGGGCATCCCGCTCGGCTTGAGGCTCAACTTTTATGTCGCACACCCGTCTCAACCGTTTGCTTCGAACCAGAACGACACGAAATGGTATAGTGTTACCGTTCACGCTTATGGTGTTTGATCTGGCTGCGTCCGGCGGATCAGAATCGTCCGCGAGACGTGGTAGCAGAGGCCGGTTATTCCCGCGAGTCGAACGACTGTGGCTCTTCACCTAACCGAGCAAGACGTTACACGGCTGCTGAGCATGCCCATGGCCATCGAGGCGGTCGAGGAGGCTTTCCGGCAGCTCGGTGGTGGGCAAGCAGAGAATCTACCCAGGCGGCGTTTGCATTCCGCCAAAGGGATGATGCATCTGATGGCAGCCTCGTTGCCGTCTGCGGGTTATTTTGGTTACAAAACGTATACCGTCTTTCCGGAGAGTATTCGCTTCACCGTCTGCCTTCTCAGTTCGGAAAGCGGTGAGCTGCTAGCCGTGCTGGAAGCGAGCCAGCTTGGACAGATTCGAACCGGTGCAGCTAGCGGAGTAGCCACCCGCTGGATGGCGCGAGTCGATACCAAGGTGATCGGAATCGTGGGCACAGGCCGCCAAGCCTATCGGCAGGTGGAAGCGGTTTGCCAGGTTCGGCCTGTCAACCAGGTGGTGGCCTATAGTCGGACGCCTGAGCGGCTGGCCCAGTTTTGCAAGAAGATTCACGAGCAGCTCGGAGTGCAATGCCATGCAGCGAAATCTGCCGACGAAGTCGCCGAAGCTGCGGACGTTTTGGTGACAATCACCAATTCGGCTTCTCCCGTATTCAGAGGCGAGTGCCTCAAACCGGGGACCCACATCAACGCCGCGGGCTCGAATTTTCTGATCAAGCGCGAACTCGACGAAACCTGCATCCGACGTTGCCGCTCGATTGTCGTAGATTCGAAGGATCAAGCCCGGATGGAGTGCGGCGAGTTTCTGGGCCCTCTGCAGAAGGGTCGCCTGACTTGGGACCAGATTCGCGAGCTCAGCGAGGTCGTCACCGTGCGTTCATTGCCGCGCACCGACCCGAAAGACATCACGCTCTTCAAATCGCTCGGTGTTGCGCTGGAAGACGTCGCGGTGGCTGCAAAGGTCTACCAGCTGGCCCGGGCGCAAGAAGTAGGCAGAACGATGGAGTTCGGCGCCGGCCTCAGCGGATGACGACGCAAAGTATCGTCAGACGTGCGACACGCTGGCCGGAGCCTGGTCCGAAACGCCAAGGGTTCTGCAGCACACCGATTTTTCTGGGTGGCGCACACATGGCGCGGCTTGCCATGTGTGCGAGCAAGTCGAAGCGGAGATTGCGAACGTGGGAGCGGACCTCTGGGCCGCGACCGTTGCTGGACGGGGATTCTGGTCGCCGTCCGGAGGCCGGCTCCCACATCAAAAATGTCCAAACTCCAGGGTTCCCGTTTCCGCGGGAGCGACCGGTCTCGAGGCATGAGCATCTTGCCCTTGCGGGACTAGAAAATGTAGAAGCCCTAGACTTCGGCGAAAGCGGAAATCCAGGCTGACTCCTGGCTCACCTCGGTTTTCTGCCGATCCGGTTTTTTCGAGAAGCTCCGAGGGAATCTGGCGCCCGTTCTATGAAAGGGCATGTCAAGAACAAACTTCAACCTCGGCGGCTGGCCAAGGAATCTTTCATGGACAGCTTGCCCCTTCTCCGTCGGGAGTTGCTTCCAGCTTCCCCAGGTCCCCAGCTTCTCTC
>VFZK01000616.1 GCA_016871215.1 Acidimicrobiia bacterium
CAAGAGTTTCATCGCTACCGCCTTTTCAGGGCAAACCCCGATGTTATCTCACGAAATACCGAGACGCGGCCAATCTATTCCTCATGGCACGGGCTTCCGGATTCGCTGCCTGCACGAGGAAGCGGTTGAGGTAGAAACACATTGTCGATGAGGCGAGTGCTGCCAACGAAAACGGCCAGCGCCAGCAGAGCGTCTGCGGAGACTTCGGCTAAGGGCCTCAAATCTTCGACGCTGACAATTGCCGCATAGTCCAAACGAGCCAGTGACTCTGAGTCGATTAATTCTCGCACACCGCGAAGCAGCACGGCACTTTCGCGTTCTCCCCGGAGCCAAGCCTGCCTGGCAAGCTCCAGGCTGCGAAAGAGAATCGTGGCCGCCTTTCGTTCTTCACCGCTCAAATACTGGTTGCGCGAGCTGAGCGCCAATCCGTCGACTTCGCGCACGATCGGCTGCACCAGAAGATCCACGTCCAGGTTCAGATCTCGAACCATGCGGCGTAAGATGATCGTCTGTTGTGCGTCCTTTTGGCCGAAGACAGCCCAATGCGGCCGCACGATATGGATTAGCTTGAGCACTACGGTCGCGACACCCCGAAAATGACCCGGTCGCGAGGCGCCGCAGAGTTCCGAGCTCATGCCCTCGACCGTAACAAAGGTGCGGTACCCCTCTGGGTAGATCTCTGTCGCCGAAGGAAGAAACACCGTGTCAACTCCCTGCGCCTCGAGTAACGAGAGATCTCTTTCCAGCGGGCGCGGATAGCGTTGCAGGTCTTCCTGCGGCCCAAACTGAGCGGGATTGACGAAGATGGAGACAACCAACCGATCGGCCTTGCGGGCTGGGCCCAGCAGGCTGAGGTGGCCCGCGTGAAGCGCGCCCATCGTAGGGACAAGCGAGATCGTCAGACGTTGGCGGTCCCACTCCGCTCGCAGCGTTTTGAAATCGGCAACAGTTTTGACAATCTGCATCCGAGTCACCGGTTGGCTATTGGCACCGCATCGGGAACCGCTTGCGACCGGTACGATTCGCCTTCAGTCGGGAAGCTCTCGTTGGAGCAGTCGTCCTTGAACTGCCTCACGGCGCTCGAGATCAGCTCGTTCAAATTCAGATACTGGCGGACAAATCTTGGCTTTCGTCCGAATCCCAACCCCAGAACGTCTTCGGTCACCAGGATCTGTCCGTCGCAATGGACGCCAGCGCCAATGCCAATCGTCGGGATTTCCAAGGCCTCCGTGATGTCGCTTGCTACCTCTGCGGCCATTCCTTCCAAGACCACTGCGAAAGCCCCTGCCCGCTGCAGCGCCAAAGCGTCTCGCAACAGCTCTTCGGCGGACTCGCCACTTCTTCCCTGAACTTTGTAGCCCCCCATAACACGCACCGACTGAGGCAGCAGACCGATGTGACCCAACACAGGGATGCCAGCTCCCACGAGGCGCTCGATACAGCGAACATACGAGCGGCCCCCCTCCAGCTTGACAGCTTCGGCACCTCCCTCCTTGACCAGAACCAAGGCCGCTTCCAAGGCTGCCTTGACATCGACTTGATACGAGCCGAAAGGCATGTCGCACACCAGCAGCGCTCGTGTGACCGCCCTCCGCACGGCTTTCAGGTGAACCAGCATTTCAGCGAGGCTGACGGGCAGCGTCGAATCGTACCCCAGCCGCGTCATGCCCAGAGAGTCTCCGACCAACAAGACGTCAAGCTCGGCATCGTCGAGAATGCGCGCCAAAGGATAGTCGTTGGCGGTCAAGCAAACGATCTTCTCCTGGCGAGACTTCTTGACTG
>VFZK01000617.1 GCA_016871215.1 Acidimicrobiia bacterium
AGCTTCTCTTCCAGTTCCTCGATCCTGTCGGTCAGCGCTTTCTTCTCGGACGCACTCATCCACTCTACGATACTGCATGTCGCGAGATTTGTCCAGCACCATGATTAGCGACCCGGTAAACAAATACCATAGGGATTACCGGGGATGAAACGGTCAACGGTGCCAGGGAGGCGCTAAACAGGCCATCGACCTAACTGGAACTCTTGAGTCGCCAAAAAGCCGCCGGATTGTCATGCAGAACGCGGCGGGCCAGCTCGATGGCAAGATCAAAGTCGAAATAATCTTCGTGCACCAGCTCTGCCAGTAGGTCGGCCAGAATCCTCTTTGCACCCAGCAGCGAAGCATAGCTATGCTCCAGCAGCGGGAAGCTGTCGCCGCCCCAAGCAAAGATCTTGCTCAGCGGCACCGTTTGTATCCAGGATCGGAAGGCTTCTTTGTAAGCGCAGGCCGAAATGCTATTTAACCAACAGCCATTGATGTGCACGTTGGGGAAATATTTCGCCATGATGCCAGCCTGCACGATCCAGGGATACCCCCCGTGAAACAGGTCCACTCGCAAGTCGCGGTGCCGCTGGAAGAGGCTGGTGAGGGCAGTGGGCCGTGCGTCTTCCAGTGTGCTCCAGTTGCCTGCTTGGATTCCTGTGTGGATCTGGAGAGGCACCTCTGCCGCGATGCACTTGCGGCACAGGCGATTCATCATGAAGTCTTGGAACATTGCCTTTTCGGACGGCGACGCCGTGAGAATGCCTTTGCGGAAGATGGTTGCCACTCTACCCTCGGCAGGATCCCCATATTCGATGGGGCGGTTGTATGCAAGACCCGACTTGAATCCTGCTACACCGGCGTTGAGGTACTCCTGAAAGCGTTGGTCGAAGGCCGAAAGCCATTCATCAAGACTCCTGGCCGGATATTGTTCCAAAGTGCTTGCCAAGCCCCGCGCCTCGATAATGAAGTCGTCGACCCGCGCAACGTGCAGAATGCGATGCTCGGAGTTGGCGGTTCGTGCCAGGTCTTTCGGGGCCAGCTTGGAATCGATGATCGTTATCGTCACGTTCATTCTTCGGCAGAGGTCTGCTCCGCAGCCCGCCGTATCAATGCTGAACTGCCGAATCTTTGCCGAGGCTGTCTGCCATCGATCGGAAAAAATGTCAGCCTCGCTCACCCCAAACAGCTCCTGCATGCCCGCCAACAGGTATCGGAAATAGGTCGTGTTCCGGACCATTTCAGCGAACGGCCTGACGGTTTCCCACGCCTGCTCAGGTCCTCCCGTGCAGGCTGGGTTTACCAGATAGTCGAACAAGTCCGGTGGGCGTTGCAGACCCGCTGAACTCAGGTCGGCCGCAACATAACCCAGACAGAAGAAAGAAGGCAGGTCAAACGGAACTGCCCACGCAGTGGTGAATGATTGCCACGCGTGCTCGTGAGTGTTCACGACTCGCATGGGCATGATGGCTTCAGCGATACGAGAGCGAATGGCGTCCATGGCTTCGATCCTTTCGAATTATTTCCGGCGCAAGTGTAGCACGGTCAACGCACTAGAAATTGCTCCGATTCCTGACAGATCGCCGTCGCGCGTCCAGCCAAGCCTCTACACGATTTTGCCAGCTCGACGGCCCGGCAACCCCCAGAGATTTTGGCAGGAAAGGACTTCGGGTGTGCGACAAATTTGTGGGTGAATTTTAGCTGGCCCGTCGGGATTCCCAGAAGTCTTCCCATAGGTTGCTTAGGTCCAGACAGCGCAGAGCCGAGATGGCATTGGCGCCGCGCAAGGTCCAGTG
>VFZK01000618.1 GCA_016871215.1 Acidimicrobiia bacterium
GTCGGCCGCTGCGTCGCCCTTCTTGCAACGCCTGCTCGCCCCCCAGCCGGTAGCGGGCGATCCAGCTGAACAGCGTTCGGAGGGGAACCTTCATCACGCGCGCCACCGTCGAAGCCGATTCGCCGTTGCGCACCGCCTCGACGGCCGTCCGGCGTTTCTCATAACGCAGTTGGGATCGTACACTGACCAGGTCCTTCTGAGTAGGAGTCTTCTTAGTTCGTCGCATGCCCCGTACTATACTCGATTCGATTAGATTAAGCAAGTACTTTTGCAACGATTGATACGACTTCGGCGACGGGTGGGAGCACCAAGTGCGCTTGGAAGCGATTGTACAACCCGAACCAAGACGAAGATATCCGCGTTGCCTCGATGGCGCCCGTGCTTGTCCACCCGAAGATGTCGGTGGCGTTTCTGGGTATTGGGACTTCCTCAAGGCGATCAAGAATCCAAAACATCCGGAACATCAAGAGTTACTGGAGTGGGCAGGCGGATCTTTCGATCCGGAACGCTTCGACCCTACCCGTGTCCGATTCGACAATCCCAAAACCCGACTGAAGAATCTCTGATCGAAACGCCGGTTAGGATTTCACGACAAAGAACTTCGTCTTCTGCGGCACCGCGCACCTTGCTTGCCCTTGGTTGCGAGCGTGCCCTATCGTGTTGTTGTCAGTAAGAAATAGTGAGTCTCACTTCCGACTTGAATGCCGCGACCTTCGGTGAAGGCTCCCTAGAAGTCGAGCTGCTGCGAGGAAATAAGCCTATCGCGGGTTTCAGCCGTAAGGACTGTACTCCATTCAGAGGTGATGATCGGCACGGTGTTGTTACCTGGAAAGCTGGGGTGCAATGCCCCGCAGACCCGGTCCGCGTCCGTTTTTACCTGCGTCGGGCAAGGCTGTATGGATTCGATTGGAGTTGACATAGGTCTCCACCCAGGGGCCCCTCAAGGTCTCGAAAATCCTTGAGTCGAGGTCGAGCCCTTGCTGACGCGCGGGCCGCTGATTTGGCTGACGCGATTGTTCAGTGGCTTGACCAAAGGGTAGGGGTCACGACTTTGCCGGGACCTTGCGTCTCGACCCTGGCCAAGGTTGACGGCCATCGCTCGAACAGCCACAACGTGGCAGCACAACGAAGAGGGCAACTAAGGGCAGCCCTCAGGAGGAGCGAGTATGTTGAAAAAGACGATCGTTTCTGTCGTGGGAGTGTTCATCGCTTGGAGCATCGTGGACTTTGTTGTCCATGGGCTGCTTCTCAAGTCTGCCTACGAATCCACAGCTCAGCTATGGAGGCCGATGGCGGAGATGAAGATGGGCGTCATGCAGCTTGCCGTCTTGATCACTTCGTGCGCGTTTGTCGCCATCTATGCACGGTTTGTTGGAAAGCGGAGCCTTACGACCGGTCTGAAATACGGCCTGTGGTTTGGCCTCGCTGCCGGCACCTCGATGGGCTATGGCACCTACGCGGTAATGCCTAGCTGACAAAGTTCACAACATCGCGAGGACCGAGAATTGTCACAACATCGTGAAGTTAGCTCGAGGATGACGAGCAAGTAATGAACTAGAGAATTGGCTCCTGATAACTTCAGTTGAGAGGAGCCAATGAAAAAGGAAAAGGAGAGAGTTCGAAAACAAGCGATTGGCCGCTATGAAAGAGGCGAGCCGGCGAGTGCGATCTGGCGGAGCT
>VFZK01000619.1 GCA_016871215.1 Acidimicrobiia bacterium
CACTGTCGGGCTGACCCGCCGCGGCGGCCAAGACAATCCGGCTTCGCCTTACCACCTGTTGGGGTGTTCCGTGGGCCTTCAACCAGCGCTCGATTCCCCCTCGATCGGTGGCACTCAGCGTCAGTGGAGGCAAAACCATCGGCATGCCCAAACAATAAACTAAGTTCTTGGGGCAATGCAGAAGGTGAGGTGGCGAAGAGCGACTATGCCGAGCCTTACGACCGGCGGAGTTTAGGACGCGGGCAACTCGCCGTCGCTCGGGAAGACTGGCAGGATCCTTATGTGGCCGCTCAGGAGATTCATATTCTGATGAGTCGCAGCCGCGACGTGTTGCGAATGTTCAACGCCGCCGGCATGAACTGTGTTTACGGCGCCGCTGGGCCAAGCAGCGCCGTCGTGCAGCTGCTGGATTACGACTTGGGTCCTCAACCTCATCCTGCGACACTCTGGCTCAAGCGTTCTTATCGGGCCGCCCGGTTGTGGACCCTGAACAGGAAGCTGCCCCAGCCGAGCTAACTCGAATATCCTCATTGTGGAACTGAATCCCCTGGGCGACGCGCCGGCGCCGCAGCCGCTTGTGCCTGAGCCAGGAGCTCTGCTGCCAGTGCCACTCGAGCGTTGCCATCCTGCTTCAATGCCGAAGCGACTGCTTCCTGAAGGCTCAGCCGAAGAGCTGCCAGGACAGACGGCTCCTCTGGTCGAGCGCTCGCAGCTTGCAAGGCCCGCTCAGGCTGGGGCTGGCCAGTGGCCTGCAGCGCCAGAAATAGAGAAAAACCGCAACCCATCGCCAGTTCTGCTGTGGCCTTCGTGAACAAGGTCAACTCTCCCGATTACCGCCGTCCATTCGTTCGCCGCATCCCTTGGGATCAGCCGGAGGTGTTCTCATGCCTGCAGAGGTGTAGACGATCAACCTTTCGGTGACGCGTTTGACATCGCGCGGCTGCAGGTTCTCTTTGGCGGCGTTGGAAAGCACCCGCAAGGGCACTCCGCCGAACATTGCCTTGGCGGCGGCGCCAATGGTGAGGTTCATGCGCCAGGCCAGCTCCTGCTTGCCGACGCCGGGCAGAGCGCGCTGGAAGGCGCCCAGAAAACGGACGGCCACTCGCTGAAACTCCTGCCCAATGGCTCTTTCCAGCATTTCGCCGGTTTGCAGCAGGATGTGCCCACCCAACTGCATCAGAAGCTGGCCCTGCTTGGAATCGGCCAGTCCGACTCGAAGCGTAGGCGACAGGAAAGCCTCGACGATGCGTTCTACCGGCAGCGATTGGCCTGCTGCCTCCTGCTCAAAACGATTGAGCAACGCGAGCCGTTCGTCGTTGAGTGGAGCGAAACGACGTTCGATGACGGCACGCACAAGGTTTTCCTTGGTTCGAAAGTGATAGTGAATCGCGGCCAGGTTCACGCCCGCAATCGAGATGATGGCTCGCAGCGACGTTGCCTCGAAACCGTGCTTGGCAAATAGTCTCTCGGCAGCGTCGAGAATTTTTTGCTTGGTGCGCAAGTGTATAGACACGGTTAATACGATCGATTCAATCAGACGAATGAATCATATCGTCATTGTAGATTCTCACTACTGTCCCAACGTTAGTTGAATAGATGCAACTGGTTACAGGAACTGCCTTTTTCTTGTTTGGGGTCGGTGGCTGAGAAAGCCCGTAGAATCGGGGTTTTCTCGA
>VFZK01000620.1 GCA_016871215.1 Acidimicrobiia bacterium
TTCTGCCGCACCGCTGGATCGTGGAACGGACCTTTGCCTGGCTAGGCCGTTATCGCCGACTCAGCAAGGACTACGAGTATTTGCCCGAAACCAGTGAGGCTTTCATCAAGATCGCCATGATTCACCTGATGCTCCGCCGCCTGGCGCAGCATTCAGAGGGTTTTTAAACACCCTCTGAGGTTTGGGCCTACACGGGCGGGGCACCTTGGTCGCGTTGCACCGGTAACGGATACTATCCCTGCTTTGCACCGATCGTTGAAATGTCTATTAGATGAGCAGAGGACATAGAAAGTGCTTCATCAACCTGACCGGTTGGTCAGACGCAAGGACACACCCGATTGGCAGCGTCTTTGAAGACACGCAACGCCTGTCGGTTCAACTCAATTCCGAGACCAGGGCGACTCGGCAGCGGTATCCGACCGTCCACCAATCGAATCTCATCGCGTACGAGTTCTTTGCGTAACGCAGACTCGCACAACTCTTTGGGCAAGAACTCGAGATATGCTAAGTGCGGGGTGGCAGCCGCCAAATGAACGGCAGCAGCGATGGAAATGCCGGTCTTCCAGAGATGGGGAACTACTTTCAGCCCGCGTTCTCCGGCCATGTCGCAGACTCGCTTTGCTTCAGTCAAACCTCCAACGCGCCCAATATCGGGTTGGACGACTGCAACGTTCCCACGATCCATCAGATCTAGAAACTCAAAGCGAGTTGTCAGCCACTCTCCTGCCGCGATTGGGATGGGTTGCTCGCCAAGATTTGAGTCGGTAGACCGATTCTCCGAAGGACTTGCTGCTGTGATGCAGAACGGGAACTGGGGGTACATCTCACGAGACGGACGAATGCGGATACCACTGAAATTCCGTTATGCGAAGAGCTTCACGGGCGGAAAAGCTTCTGTGGGTTATGCGGGTCAGCACGGTTATATCGACAGGCAGGGCATTTTCTATCCAATTCGGAGAACCTGGTCCGACGCCATGTCCGATCTACGCAATCGAATTAGGACACCATTTTATCCCGAGGACATCTCGACGCCCACAATGTAACCTGGGAGGAACAGGGCCAGCTCTGAAGTCGAAGAGACTTGGGTTCTCTTTCGGCAACTTTGTTTCGCTGCTCTGGCTCCATGCTGCTAGTCGCGCGTCTCCGGTCCGCGGCAATGATTGCTCTGCTGCGGCCCGCCTCAAGCTTTCGGCACGGCGCTCGTCGCGGACTCGCTGAAAGCTTGACCCGGGTCCTGGCGCTGCTGTCTGCGCCGCAATCGATGCAATGCGGAAACTAACCTTCAGTGCTCAAAGGGCATCGGTTGCAGGCTGGGCAGCTAGAAAAACATTCCCGGGCTTATTCGCTGGCGTGCTGGGCGATGAAAGCCTCCACGCCAGCCAGGATCTTATTTCTGGCTCTTCGTGGAATCGTGTGGGTCAAAGTGCCCCCCCCCGAAAGGGCCGTCAGATCAGATTGGGTTCAGTGAGGCGGTGAGGATCTTGAGACGCAAATAGTCCTCATCGCGGAGACCGTAGGCCCGGCGTTGCAGCACGCGAATCTTGTTGTTGAGG
>VFZK01000621.1 GCA_016871215.1 Acidimicrobiia bacterium
ACAACATTCAACAATGGATTCGCCTCGTGTGGCGGCCCCAACAACAGCTCGCTCCGGTTGCCGCTCGAGCGGCCTAGGGAGAAGTGTGTCTGGTTGCCGGTCAAGCCCCGAAAAGGGGGCCCAACGGGGGCCAGGGAAGTGAACAACATGCTCTGAACCTTTCACAATCCAATTCGACCTGACCGGTTTTCAACAAAAACCGGTCGAAACGAAAGTTCCCGTGCCGGAAAATCGATTTGTTCACAGCTTCGGGGTCACCCCAGGCGCAGGCGACAACCTACGCCGAAACCCGATCTCAGAATGAATTCACAGGGGCGTCGGTTTCAGCCTTGACGTCCGGGCCAACAATCGAATCGGCATTCGCCTGATCCAAGTGGACTATCTCCGCAAAGGCAAATCGGCCATCGGCCCGGACAGCTTGCGTCTCGGTAGTGGAATCGTACTTCAGTTGGGTGGCCGGACCTGATGGGGAGGAAGCACCGAAGGCGAAGCCCTGGATCCGCAATACCCAACCTGAAAGGAGGGAGCTGCCATGATGCCTGACCGAGTTGTGAGCCTGTTCGGTCTCCGAGGCGAAATCAGCGACGCCCGCTTGCTTTTGTCGACCAACACCCCGCTCGTTGGTTTCACAGCCTAAGCAGCCTTGATCGACAACGTCACCAATGATCCGCGTACTTTGCTGCCCCAGTAACTCAGTTCTCTGAGAGCGGTCTGAGACGATGCGGTCAACGTGCGACAGGTCTTTCAACCGAGACCAAGCCCTTGCTGACGCGCGGGCTACTGATTCTGTTGTCAGCAGTAGTTCAGTAGCCCGACCGTGAGGGAGGGCTCACAAGTTTGCCGGAGTCCTGGAGCAGCCTGGCAGGGCGAGGGAGAAGGGTCGCATCAGGTTTTGAGAGCGTACAGACAACGGCGTGGCCAGACACGACTTTCGCTTCCAAAGCGGCAGAGGGCTGCCGCAGTCCAAGACGCTGCGCGGGGCTCGTGGCATCTCGGTGGTTCGCTAGTTTTGGAGCGCGGCAGTCCTCTGGCGCTTTCGCATTGGGCTCGCGGCGGGCTGGCGCGAAGGGAACCAGAGTCTTGAGCTTCGGTTAGCCGGCAAGGAGGAACAGATGAGTTTCCCGGCGCGATCGCAGCCAGACTCGCTGCCAAAAGAGGGTCTAGCCTGCTGCACCTATGCTAGACTGTGCCGGTACGAAACTGGCCTTAGGAGACCTAAATAAATAAACTGCACCACAAAAAAGTGCTGAACAAATGACCGTCGGTCGCGCGATAAATGCTGGGGAATTGTGGAGTAAAGGTAACCCAGCGTATGAAGGAAGCGATTTGGAAAGGCGGGAAAAAAGATCGAAGGTTGTATCAAAAAGTGCGAGCAGAAAGACAGCGGTTGATACGGGAAAAGTACGATCGGTTGGTGCCGTGCATGGACGAGCGTGGCCGAAGGTTATGGGCGGGTAGCGAAGCGATCGGGTTTGGCCGTGGTGGCATTAGAGCTGTGGCCGAGGCGCTGGGAATGAATAAGAGGACGGTGATGGAGGGACGGCG
>VFZK01000622.1 GCA_016871215.1 Acidimicrobiia bacterium
ACAACATTCAACAATGGATTCGCCTCGTGTGGCGGCCCCAACAACAGCTCGCTCCGGTTGCCGCTCGAGCGGCCTAGGGAGAAGTGTGTCTGGTTGCCGGTCAAGCCCCGAAAAGGGGGCCCAACGGGGGCCAGGGAAGTGAACAACATGCTCTGAACCTTTCACAATCCAATTCGACCTGACCGGTTTTCAACAAAAACCGGTCGAAACGAAAGTTCCCGTGCCGGAAAATCGATTTGTTCACAGCTTCCCGCTCCCCCCCTCCCCATCCAGCGGCGCATCAAGATTCTGGAGTCGATGGCCCGCGCCCTCTACCGCGAGTGGTTCGTCCACTTCCGCTTCCCCGGCCACGAATCCGTCCCTCGCGTTCCGTCCCCCCTCGGCGAGATTGCAAAGGGGTGGGAGGTGAAGACGGTGCCTGACTGCGTCTATATCAACCCCCGCGTCGCTGTTCCGCGGGTCGGCGAGAAGCCCTTTGTGCCGATGGGCTGTCTCTCCAACGACTCGATGCACATCTCGGACATCGAAGTCCGCGAAGGCAACAGCGGCGCGAAGTTTCAGAACGACGACACATTGTTCGCGCGTATCACGCCGTGCCTGGAGAATGGGAAGACGGGCTTCGTTCAGTTCCTAGCTGACTCGCAATCCGTCGGTTTTGGCTCAACTGAGTTCATCGTCTTACGCTCCCGAACACTGACGCCTGAGCTTGTCTATCTATTGGCC
The DNA here is from genome assembly GCA_016871215.1 of Acidimicrobiia bacterium. GTDB lineage: Bacteria > Acidobacteriota > Terriglobia > Versatilivoradales > Versatilivoraceae > VFZK01. Next base: position 724 of record VFZK01000622.1, read on the forward strand.
CGCAGCGACGAGTTTCGTGGCGTCGCCATAAAGAGCATGTCCGGTGCAACTGGGCGTCAGCGAGTGCAGGAAAAGTGCTTCGACGATCTTCGAATAGCCCAGCCTCCACGTGCGCTGCTTGATCAGTTTACCCAGATCGTGTCGCCGTCGTTCCAGCTTACCTACAAGCTACATCTCCAAATCCAAAAGCTCCGCCGCACCCGCGACCTGCTGCTGCCGCGCCTGCTCTCCGGCCAGATCGACGTGGAGGCCCTCGCCTCATGAGTCCCCACGCCTACACCGAAGACCAGCTCGTCGAGCAGCCCGCCATCGGGCTTGCTCCGCGAAGTACTGGACGCCGTCGGTGTAGACCGAGCTGGTGAGCGCGTGGCGGTAGTACTTCTCGGTCCCGTAGAATCCTGACAGGTCGATTGAATTATTCATTTCATTTCCTCCACTCATTGTATTCCCTCAGCGAGTGACACATTTGATTCCGAGGTTGCCAAACTCGGATAACAGGTTAGGGGTAGAGTGCGGCCGCATTGAGCGCAAGGAGGATCTCAGCATCGAACAACCGATGCACGGGAAAAGGGAAATATGACAGAACACTTTTTAGCACTGTCTGGCACTAGCGAAGCCTTGCGCTGTCGGCACCTCCAGGCGCTCTGTCTGTGGAAGGACCCGTATTTAAGACGCCCACCCTGCAGGGTGCAATTAAAGGTGCGAGTCAGTTCACGCTGCTTTCTCGTGTAGGTTGTGCCAGTAATGTTCCCATCCGCGGTTAGCGCGAAGGACACGAAGCGCGAGCATCTTGCTGAGGTTTTCCAGCTTCC